>JALDXK010000425.1:0-5683 GCA_032155105.1 Acidobacteriota bacterium | reverse complement strand
GGCGCAACTAATTTGACGCAGGCCATCCAAGCGACGGATTCGCTCTCCGGTGTGGCACCTGGCGGCACCGTGCAGGTCAGCACGACCCCCAATCCGGTGTCTCAGGCACCGGCCCAGGGTGATCAACGGCCAGACTTGCTCGCTGCCCGCGAGGAAGTTCGTCGGGCGGAGACTGAGACGCGTTTGCAGCGGGCGTTGCGCTCGCCCAACGTCACGCTCGGCGGCGGCTACAAGCGTGATTTCGGGACGAACGCTGTCGTGTTCGGCGTCACGTTCTGGAACAAGAACCAAGGTGGGATCGCCCGTGCCGCCGCCGCGCAGCGCGTGATCGCCAGCAATCTCGCGAGCGTCGAACTCGACGTCCGGCTCGACATTCAGCAAGCGCAAAACTCGGTCGACGTGAACCGCGCGCGAGCGGACTACATCGAACGTCAGGTCCTGGCGAGCGCTCGTGAGTCACGTGACGTCGTGTCGGAATCGTACCGACTCGGCGCCATGGACCTCATCGACTTCCTCGATGCACAGCGGGCCTTCCGAGACACGCTGCGTACCTACAATCGCGCCCTCTTTGACTACCGCGTGAGCCTGTTCGAACTGGACGCGGCGCTTGGGCTGTCATCCGTTCAGCAATGACATGGTGAATCAATGAACGACGATCACAATCTCTCCGCGAGTTCGTCCGGCAGCCGGCGGTGGCTCTGGATGCTGGGTTCAGTGGCCCTCGCGCTCGTCCTCCTTCTGGTGTGGTGGAACGGGCGGGGCCCCGAAGACACCGCAACCGCAACCGAAGCGGCCGAGAAGACCGAAGCTACTGAGAAACCCGCCGCGCTGACACTCGACGACGAGGCTCAGGAAAGGATTGGCCTGGAGACGGTCGAGGCACAGCCCAGGCCTATCGGTGCCCACGTTCGCACGACCGGCATCGTCGGCCCAAACGAGACACGCGTCGCCCATGTCCGCGCGTTGTCGACCGGGGTAATCACCGGTGTGATGGTGAGACGAGGCGATCGGGTCGACGCTGGCCAGGCACTTCTGACCTACGACAACGTGGAGCTCGGACAAACGGTTGCCGGATACCGCAGCGCCCTGGCGTCCCTTGAGAGCACACGGGGCCAGGCTGAGGTCGCTCGGTTGGCGCTCGAGCGCGCCGATCGGCTCGTCGAGATCGGCGGGATCGCGCAGGCTGAGCACCAACGCCGGAAGGCCGAGCATGCGGCGGCACTGGCTGGCGTCAAATCGTCTGAAGCGCAACTCGCGAATCTCCGCCAGGCGCTGTCGCGTTTCGGTGTCAACGAGGGTGCGCTGAAGGATGGGGATCTGGACGCGAACACTGGGGCGCGCTCCACACTCCGGGCACCGTTTGCTGGCACGGTCCTCGACGTCCAGGCCGTCAGCGGAGAGACAGTGTCTCCGGAGCGCGAGCTCGCCACCGTTGCCGACTTGAGCACGGTCTGGATTCTCGGCGATGTCTACGAAAGAGACCTTGCGACGATCAGTGAAGGTCGCGAGGCCCGCGTGGTCACTGACGCGTACCCCGACGAACCGCTGTCGTGCCGCGTGACGTACGTGAGCGATGTGTTGGACGCGCAGAGTCGAACGGCCAAAGTCCGTTGTGAAGCGAAAAACCCCAACGGGCGCCTCCGGCTGCAGATGTTTGCCCGAATGGAGATCGCTGCCGGGGCCTCGCGGGATGTCTTAGCGATTCCGAGGAGTGCCATCCAGCAAATCGACGGAGAGACGTCGGTGTTCATCCGAACGGGCGACGAGTCGTTCGAACGCCGGGCGGTTCGCCTGGGGACGATGACGGAGGAATGGGCCGAGGTGACGAGCGGCGTCACGGCTGGTGACCGCGTCGTTACGACCGGTGCCGTGATGCTGAAATCGCGACTCAAAGTGAGCGAGTTCGCTGAATCCGAAGAGAGCGGGCGCAAGTAGCTGGGAGCTCCACCGTGATTGAACGAATTCTCGATTTCAGCATTCGCTGGCGGGTCCTGATGCTCCTCGTCGCTGCGGCTATTGTCGCCGCCGGCGCGTATGCAGCGTTACGGCTGCCCATAGATGCCGTGCCGGACATCACCAGCAACCAGGTTCAGATCAACACGGTTGCGCCTGGGTTCGCGCCCGAGGAAATGGAACGGTACGTGACGTTTCCAATCGAGGTCGCGATGAGCAGTGTACCTCGCAAGGAGGAGATCCGATCCATCTCTCAGTTCGGACTCTCGCAGGTCACCGTCACGTTTGCGGACGACGTCGACATCTACTGGGCGAGGCAACTCGTGCTCGAGCGGCTACTGGAAGCCGAGCGCGAATTGCCGCCGGGGGTCAGCCCCGAGTTGGCCCCCGTGAGCACAGGCCTAGGAGAAATCTACCAGTTCACGGTCGAACGAGCTGACGCGGAAGGTCAAGCGGCGGCGCAGCAGACGTCAGCAGAAGCGTTAAAGCAGCCGATCACCTTTCCCGGGTCGACTGGCGATGAGTTGACCGATCTACGCACGATTCTCGACTGGTACATCACACCGCAGCTTCGGACGGTGCCGGGAGTCATTGAGGTCAACAGTTACGGAGGCCGTGAGAAGCAATACGAAGTCCTCGTGGACCCCCGCCGCCTTGCCGCACGCGGCTTGACTCTGCGGCAGTTGATTGAAGCGCTGGGCCGAAACAACCGAAATGCCGGCGGCGCGTACCTTGAGCGCGGGGGCGAGCAGCAGATCATCCGCGGCGTCGGCCTGATTCAGAACCTGCAGGATGTCGAGAACATCGTTGTCGCCGCCCACGGCGGAACGCCCGTGTACGTTCGCGATGTTGCTCGCGTGCAGGCCGGAGCGGAGATACGACAGGGAGCGGCGACACAGGAGGGTCGAGGCGAAACCGTCATCGGCGTGGCGATGTTGCTCAAAGGCGAGAACAGCCGCACGGTCACAGATGCGGTGCGCCAGCGACTCGAAGCCGTGCAACGTACGTTGCCACGAGGGATCGTTATCAAGCCCTTCTACGAGCGGACGGACCTCGTCAACGCCACAATTCGCACCGCCGCCAGGAATCTCATCGAAGGTGGGCTGCTGGTCGTCGGCATTCTGTTTCTCTTCCTCCTGCAGTTGCGCGCGGGATTGATCGTGTCCGCAGCGATCCCGCTGTCGATGCTCATCGCGATCGTGGTCATGTGGCGATTCAACATTTCCGCGAACCTTATGAGCCTGGGCGCCATCGACTTTGGCCTCATCGTCGACGGCGCCGTGATTATCGTGGAGAACACGGTGCGGCGCCTGGCGGAGGCACGGCATCGCGCCGGTCAAGCGCTCAGTGAGACCGAGCGGCTCACGCTCACGCGCGCCGCCGCCGTTGAGGTTCTGAAGCCCGCCTTGTTCGGCATGGTGATCATCATCGCCGCCTATCTACCCATCGTCACACTCGGTGGTACGGAGGGCCGCATGTTTCGACCCATGGCGTACACGGTGATCGCCGCGCTCGTGGGTGCGCTCATTGTCAGCATGACCGTCATTCCTGCACTGTCTGCGCTGTTCCTGAAAGCGACCGGCAGAGAACGCGAGAACCGAGTGCTGGACTCGCTGCGAGCGAGATATGCACGGGTTCTGCGGAGTGCTCTCGGCCACCGCGGCGCAACTGTGGGTGCCGCGCTCGCATTCTGTCTGGTGTCGGGTGGTCTCGCCACGCTGCTCGGCACTGAGTTCCTGCCCGACCTCGACGAGGGGGCTCTCGTCGTCAATCACGTGCGGGTCAAGAGCGTCGCGCTGACGGAGTCCGTTCGTCAGGCCGAAATGATTGAGAACACGCTGAAGAAGTTTCCCGAAGTGCAGCATGTCGTCAGTCGGATAGGACGGCCGGAGATTGCGACCGACCCGATGGGCCCGGATATGGCCGACACCTACGCCATCCTCAAACCACACGATCAATGGCGCCCGGGCGTGACGACCCAGAGTCTGTTTCAAGAAATCGGCGAAGAGCTCGAGGAGATTCCGGGTGTCGTGGCATCGCTGTCCCAACCAATCAAGTTTCGGATGGCGGAGCTGCTGGAGGGCGTCGGTGTACGGTCCGACGTGGGCATCAAGTTGTTCGGCGACGACCTCGACGTGCTGCAGCGCGAAGCGCAGAAGGTGGCGAATGTCGTCCGTGCCGTCCGCGGCGCAGAGGACGTGAGAGTTCAGCAGGTGGCGGGTCTGCCGGTCCTGCAGCTGACGGTCGACCGGGAGAAGGTGGCTCGCTATGGCGTCAATGTCGGCGACGTCCAGGAGGTGATCGAAACCGCGATTGCCGGAACGGATGCCACGACGGTGCTCGAAGGGTTCATGCGTTTCGACCTCGTCGTCAGGTTTCCGCCAGAGCTTCGACGTGATGCGGAGTCGCTGGGCAGTCTGTTAGTGCAGAGCCCGGACGGAACGAGCGTGCCGCTCGGTCAACTCACCAAGATGGTGAGTGAGGAGGGCCCGGCAGAAGTGAGTCGCGAGAACGGCCAACGCCGTATCACGGTCGAGGCCAACGTGCGAGGTCGCGATCTCGGCTCGTTCGTCGGTGAGGCGCGAGCGCGTGTCGACAGTGAAGTGTCGTTGACGCCCGGCTACCGCCTGGAATGGGGCGGCACTTTCGAGCAGCTCGAGAGCGGCCGGCGGCGGCTGATGGTCGTCGTACCGTTGACGTTCCTCGTCATCTTTCTGCTTCTGTTCGTCACGTTCAATTCACTCCGTCAGGCGGGCCTGGTATTCACAGGAATTCCGTTCGCCGTCACAGGCGGCATCCTCGCGCTCCTGCTTCGAGGCATGAATTTTTCAATGAGTGCGGGCGTTGGCTTCATCGCACTCTTCGGCGTCGCCGTGCTCAACGGCGTTGTCATGGTCAGCTTTATCAACCAGCTGAGAGAGTCCGGCAAGTCAGTGCGTGATGCGGTCTTGGAGGGCGCCGAGACGCGCTTTCGTCCGGTACTCATGACCGCCACGGTGGCGAGCCTCGGCTTTATTCCGATGGCGCTCTCGACCGGAACCGGCGCTGAGGTCCAGCGGCCACTCGCGACTGTCGTGATCGGCGGCCTGATCACGTCGACCCTCCTCACACTTCTCGTTTTGCCGACGCTCTACGCATGGTTCGAGCGGGAGACGGTGAAGGTCGAACCGTGACCGCGACTCGGCTGTTAGGTTTGTCGATGCGAAAGGCAAGCG
The DNA here is from genome assembly GCA_032155105.1 of Acidobacteriota bacterium. Taxonomy (GTDB): domain Bacteria; phylum Acidobacteriota; class Vicinamibacteria; order Vicinamibacterales; family UBA2999; genus 12-FULL-67-14b. The sequence continues at coordinate 515 of JALDXK010000425.1, read as the reverse complement.
AGCACCAATGATGACGCCGACAGAGCTCGAGACGGTTGGCCGGCTACTGTTGGCCGCAGTGCTGGGATTCGTGATCGGATTGGAGCGAGAGGCCGCAGGTCAGTCCGCCGGTGAACGCACCCATGCTCTCGTCGCCCTGGGCAGTGCGGCATTTGCGCTGTTGTCCGTCACTGCCTTCCCCGGATCCGATACGTCCCGCGTGGCGGCGGGCGTCGTCACAGGTCTCGGCTTCTTAGGAGCCGGCACAATCCTCAAAGGCGGAGACGCGCAGGTGCGCGGTTTGACGACCGCCGCGGGGATCTGGGCCGTTGGTGCGGTCGGCTTGGCCATCGGATCGGGCAGATACTTCCTCGGGCTCACGACTGCGGCGATCGTCGCTGTCGTGCTGCTGAGTGAAAGAGTTCTGCGTATTGGCGACCGTCTCGCGCACCGACGATCCCGCACCAACCCCGAGGATGTCGGGCAACGATGAGGAACGAGAGCTTCTTCAGGCTTCTGCTCGACGCGCGACATGC
>JALDXK010000424.1:0-5691 GCA_032155105.1 Acidobacteriota bacterium | reverse complement strand
CGGAAACGGTGCGCGCCGCGCTGCAACAGATCGATCCGGATGTGCCGATGACCGGTATCACCACCCAAAGTGAGCAGATCGACGGCCGCTTCGCCCAGGAACGGCTGTTCGCGCTGGCGTACTCACTGTTCGGGGCGCTGGCGCTGCTGCTGGCCTGCATCGGCTTGTTCGGCTTGATGTCCTACAGCGTGTCGCGCCGCACCAACGAGATCGGCATTCGCATGGCGCTCGGCGCCCAGCGCGCGGGCGTGGTCGGCATGGTGTTGCGCGAATCGATGCTGCTGGTGGCAATCGGCGTGCTGGTCGGGCTGGCGGGCGCCCTGGCCGGCGGGCGCTTCGTCGAGAGCGTACTGTTTGGGCTGTCGACGACCGATGTGTGGACGATCAGCGTGGCAGTTGCCGCAACCGCGCTCGTCTCGCTCGCGGCGGGATATGTGCCCGCGAGGCGAGCCTCGCGGGTCGATCCAATGGTCGCTCTCAGGTATGAATGATGCTTGTCTACCCGGCTAACGCCGGATAGACAAGAAGCTAATCGACTCTCAGAGCGACCAGTGGATCGACTTTTCCAGCTCGACGGCCGGGGATCCAGGTCGCCAGCAAGGCGATCACCGTGAGGACGACTGGAACCGCGACGAAGGTCATCGGGTCCATCGGCGAAATTCCCGGGAGCAGCGTCCGCACGGCGCCGATCGATCCAAACGCGCCAAGCGCCAGCGCCAACCCGATCACCAAACCAATGGCGGTCAGCTTCATCCCCTGGCTGACGATCATGCCGAGCAACGATGCCGGCGACGCCCCCAGCGCGAGGCGGATGCCCATCTCCTGTGTGCGCTGGCTCACGGCGTAGGCCATCACACCATAGAGACCGATCGCGGCGAGCAGCAGCGCGAGCACGCCCATCGCGCCGAGCAGGTTGGCCGCCATGCGTTGCGCGAACACCGCCACCTGCATGTGCTCGGTGAGCGTCCGCGCATCGTAGACCGGCAGGTTCGGATCGAGGCCTCGGATCGCGTCGCGGATCCCGGCCACCAGCAACGCTGGGTCGCCGCTGGCACGAACGAACATCCGCAGCGTGCTGACTTCGCTCCGCGCCATGTTCAGGAACAGCTGCGGCACCGGCCGCTCGTTGAGGGAGTTGTACTTGGTGTCGGCGACGATGCCGACGACTTCGGCGGCGCGTGGGCCGAACATCACCCGCTGGCCGACCGCGTTGCCATTGGACCAATACCGGCGGGCCATCGCCTCGTTGATCACGATCGTGAACGGCGCCTCCGCCGTGTCGGTGTGGTGGTATTCACGCCCCGTCCGCACCGGGATCCCCATCGTTGCGAAATAGCCGGCACCGACGTTTGAATAGTTGATGACGACTTCCTCGTTCTCCCGCGGCACATAGCCGGGAATGTCGACCGTGGTCGAACTGCTGCCGCCGAACCCCAGCGGCGTGCGCGAGCCGAAGGCGGCCGACTCTACGCCGGGCAGCGCGCGCACGGCTTCTACGGCGCGGCGCTGGAACTGCCGATGCCGCTCGCCCGTGTAGCCGCTCGGAAACATGTCCATCGACGCGGTGGCGAGACGATCGACATCGAAACCCGGCGAGATGGTCTGCGCCGCAATGAAGCTGCGCAGGAACAACGTGGCGCCAACGAGGAGCACGAGGCACACCGCCACCTGCGACACCACCAGGGCATTGCGCAGCCGACCGGTGGTGCGGCCGCCGCTGCCGCCGCGGCCCTCTTCCTTCAAGGCATTGATGGTCTGCGGTTTCGACGCCTGCAGCGCCGGCGCTAGGCCGAACACCACGCCGGTGATCATCGATACGCCAACCGCGAACAACAACGTCGTCGCATCCATGCGCAGGCCGAGGTCGAGCGGCATGTCCACCGGCGGCACGAACGCCATGATCACGTCCATGGTCCAGTAGGCCATCACCACGCCGGTCACCCCGGAGACCAACGCCAGCAGCATCGATTCGGCGAGCAGTTGCCGGACGATCCGGAAGCGGCTGGCGCCGAGCGACAGGCGCACCGCCACTTCGCGTCGACGACTCACCGCCTTCGAGAGCAGCAGGTTGGCCACGTTGGCGCACGCGATCACCAGCACGAGGGCGACCAGGATCGACAGCACCGCCAGCACCGGCGTGAGCACGGTGGCGGCGCCGAACGGGGCCTCCCAGGTCGGCACGATCCGCAGACGGCGCCCGTCGTTGAATTGCGGATGCTCGCTCTCGAGCTGCCCCATGATCGCGGTCGCCTCGGCCTGCGCCTGCTTCTCGGACACGCCCGGCTTCAACCGCACCAGCGACTGCATCCAGCCATCGCCGCGCTGCTCCCGGCGATCGCGACCCACCAGCTGCGCCTGCATTGCCATCGGCACCCACGCCGACGAGGCCACCCCGAGGAACGAGCCGATGAATCCCTCCGGCGCCACGCCGACGATCGTCATCGGGACGGTGTTGATGGTGACCTGCTTGCCGACGATCGCATGATCACCACTGAAGCGGCGCTGCCAGTAGGCATGACTGATCACCACCACCGGATGATCACCAGGCCGCACATCGTCCTGGGGCGTGATCAGACGGCCGGCCGCGGGTCGTAATCCGAGGACCTGGAAAAAGTTGCCGCTGACCAGCCCGCCCCACGTGCGCTCGGCGCTCTCGTCTACCGCGATGCTCAGGGTCTGATCGTCCTGCGCGACGACGTCCATTAGCGTGGAGCGATCGTGAAAGTCCTTGTAGTTCGGATACGACCACGAGCGGCTCGCGCCTTCGCGGTTCTGCATCGCGGCGATGCGAATCGTGCCGGGATCGGCCGCCACCGGGATCGGGCGGAAGAGGACGGCTTGGACCCACGTGAAGATGGTGGTGTTCGCGCCGATGCCCAAGCCGAGCGACAGCACAGCGGCGGTCGTCAACCCGGGATTCTTCAGCAGCGAGCGGATGGCGAAGCGCAGGTCCGAGAACACGGTGCTCACACGAGCCTCCTCTGGGCCGTCGGTGCTGTTTGTGGCCCTCGGTTAGACGGTAACCTCAGCCGATCAGTTCATCGACGAAGGCCGCCGCGCGCGAGATGAAGTCAGGCGTCCACGCGTGGCCACCCTCGAAGACGTGCTCGACCGCGGCGGGGCCGGCGCCGCGGAGGACCTCGAGGTCTCGCGCACACTTCTCCGCCGTGTACCACTCATCGCCGGTGCCGCGGCCAATGAGAATCCTCGGCAACGAGCCGGCTAAGGGCGCGACATCTGGTGGCAGGTCACCGGCCAGCGCGATAATCCCGTCACCAGGACGCTGCGCCATCGCGGCGGCGCGATAGGCCATCGCCACCCCTTGCGAGAACCCGACGTAGATCAACGGGCGCGTCAGGCCCGATTCATCCGCGATCGCCGTCAGGATCTTGCCGACGTACTCGACGTTGTCGGCAATGGCGTGCTCGCGATCCTCCTTCGTCATCCAACTCGCGACCACGTCGCCGCCGCGCGAGTAGAAGCGATGCAATCCCTGGATACTGATCAGCCCACACGGGCGATCGCCGGCGAGGCGGCGCAGCACATCCATGTGGATCGAGGCGTTCTCCTTGTAGCCGTGGAACCCGACGAGGGTCGCGCGCGCGGGATCGGGAATCTCGACGAGATAACGGCCGTGGGTTCGGGTGTGAATGGTTCGGGTCTGCATGGTTGAGCTGGCGTCCACCTGTGGAAATAGCCTGGTACTGTTTAGCTGCCCAACGGTGGATACGGGTAAGATCTCACTGTGAGCCCCGTCGCCTTCAAGCTCCCCGGAGATCCCGAAACTACCGTTGCTGCAGCGCTTTACCCGCCTAACGAGGAACGCGACCTGCACGCGGTGCTGGTCTTCGCGCACGGGGCCGGCGCCGGGCAATTCCACCCGTTCATGTCAGGGTACGCCGAAGGACTCGCAAACCGCGGCGTCACCGTGGTCACGTTCAACTTTCCGTACATGGAAAAGCGCCGCAAAACGCCCGATCGCGCGCCGGTGCTCGAAGACGCGTTCCGCCGCGCGGTGCTGGGCGCCGTCGAGCAGCGGCACGTCCGCGCGTCGAAGCTCTTCATCGGCGGCAAGTCGATGGGCGGCCGCATCGCCATGCACCTGGCGGGGGCGCTCGACAAGTGGCCGCAGGCGCCGCCGCCGTCGGGAGTGATCGCCTTTGGCTATCCGCTGGCGCCGCCGCGCAGCAAGCGCACCGGCGATCGCGTGGCGCCGCTGAAGACGGTGGCCGTACCGGCGTTGATCGTGCAGGGCACGCGCGATCCGTTCGGCGGGCCCGACGAGATCAAGGAGGCGATTGCCGACGCGACACCGGCGCCGCCGATCGAGTTCTTCACCGTCGAGGGCGGCGATCATTCCTTCGCGGTGCTCAAGGCCAGCGGCCGCGACCAGGTGGTGGTCCACGCCGAAATCCAGGACGCCGTGGCCGCCTGGATCAGGGAGCAGGCTTGACGGGTTCGTGATAGCCGTCGTGTAACTTGACGGCCCTGCCCTTCTTCGCCCGCAGGTTGATCATCTCGACGAAGACCGAGAAGCCCATCGCGAAGTAGATGTAACCCTTCGGGATGTGCACGCCGAAACCTTCGGCGATCAGCGAGCAGCCGATTAGCAGCAGGAAACTGAGCGCCAGCACTTTCACCGTGGGATGCGCGTCGACGAATTCGCTGACCGGCCGTGCCGCGAACATCATGATCCCCACCGCGACCACCACCGCGGTCACCATGATCGCGAGATCGTCGGCCATCCCGACCGCAGTGATCACCGAATCGAGCGAAAAGACGATGTCGAGCAGCATGATCTGCGTGATCACGGCGACCATCGTCGGCGCGACACGCGCCTTGACGTGGCCTTCCTCGCCCTCGAGCTTGTCGTGAATCTCGCGGGTCGCCTTGAACAGCAGGAACAGGCCGCCGATGATCAGAATCAGGTCGCGGCCCGACACGGGATGGCTGCCGAGCGAAAACAGCGGCGCGGTGAGCCGCACGATCCACGCGATCGACATCAGCAGCAGGATGCGCATGCCCATCGCCGCCATCAGGCCGATGCGGCGCGCCTTCTCCTGGTTCTCCTTCGGCAGCTTGCCGGCGAGAATCGAGATGAAAATCACGTTGTCGATGCCGAGCACGACCTCGAGCACCGTCAGCGTGACGAGCGCGATCAACCCATCTGCGGTCAGGAAGGCTTCGAAACTCATTCGGGCATCAGCAGCCGCTCAACGGGCCGCCCTCCGATAATGTGTTGCTCCACGATCTCGTTGACGTCGGCCTCGGTGACGCGGCCGTACCAGACCGTGTCGGGATAGACCACCACCGTCGGGCCTTTCTCGCATTGGTCGAGGCAACCGGACTTGTTGGCGCGCACGCGCTTCACGCCGCGCTCGGCGAGCGCCTTCTTGAACGCCTTGTGCAACGCTTCGCCGCCGGTGGGATCGCAACTGCCGCGCGGATGCCCCGGCTCGCGCCGATTGCAGCAAATGAAGATGTGCTTATCGAAGGGAGCCACGTCAGATGTCAGATCTCAGATGCCTGATTTCAGATGAGAGAACAGATCGACACCTATTCCAAGGCGAGTTCGGGCCGGCCTTTGAGTCCGCCCCAGGTTTCCGGGTCCTGCCAGAGCAGGGCCCAGAAGTACCGCGCCACATCCGGTTTCGGAAACTTCGCGGCCAGCTCCTGCACACCCTTGTCGAG
>JALDXK010000423.1:0-5692 GCA_032155105.1 Acidobacteriota bacterium | reverse complement strand
GCCGAAGAGATCCATCGTTACGTCACGGTGCGGGCGGCGAGCCAGGCGGGCAGGAGCCACTGGGGTGAAGGCTTATTGAGCGCACGCCAACGCATCCAGATCAGGATCACCGGCAACAGCGCCAGCGAGGCGCGATTGTGCAACTCGCGCTGAATCGCCGCGGTCCGGTGCAGTCGTTCGGCGCGCGCCAGCCATGGCGCCTGGATGAGCTGTGGAGTGGTCAGCTCGCGCGCGCCACGCGCGGGCGGCGGCGTGCGATCGCCCCACACCGTGAGGCGGAATTGCTGGTTGGCGGCCGGCACGATCCATCCACCGAGCACAACGGTGAAGGTCACCGCGACGATCGCCGCGCGCAGCATCGCAATTCGTTCGACGTGTGTCGGCCGCGCGTGCCGGCGCACGCCGTCCACGGTGAATCCCATTGCGAAGGGAAACGCCAGCAGGATGGCGCCGGGCAGCAGCCACATCAGCAGCGACGCGAGCCGTCCGGGCGCAACCGTCTTGAGCTCGATGAGAAACGGCATGATCAGCAGCGCGCTGACCACGCTGATGAAGATGATCATCCGCGCCACGATGCGCCGGGTGGTCGACGCCGGCACCGCCGTGAACAGCAGGGCGCGGGGCGTGGTCCACAACAGGGCGACGATGAACACTGCGACCGTTCGCAACGCGATCCGGAGGCGTGCCGTCGGCGGCGCGTCGAGCCACTCGCGCTGATGATCGGCGAGGAGCGGCTCGAACACGTTGGTCACGGTGCGGTCGTCGAACCAGTGCCGGACGAACCGCAACAGCACGTGGGTGTGGTGTGTTCCCATAAGCCGCTCCGCTCAGCAATCGAGAACTTTGCCTGTGTAGATCAAGCCGCGTTCGTCGCTGAAGATCGCTGTGCCGCACGTCGCCGTGGGTACCACCATCACCTGATATTGCAACGCATCCGGCGATAGCGCGAGCCGCAGTTGTTGTCCCTGGTGCGTGATGGCGTTGCCGCTCACGACAATGTTGGCGCGCACGCGGCTCAAGGCGGCGTGATCGATCACGTCGGCGAGTTCGAGGTACTTGCCAGATTGCTGTCGCACGGCGTTCTCCGCCGTATTGATCGCGCGCATCACGACGATCCCGGCCGTTCGCTCTGGATCTGCCGCTGGTTGTGTTGATGCCACCGTCCCCACGCTAAGGACGACCAGCACCGCGAACGACGCACACCGAATCATCTGGCTCTCCTTTGGCAGTCGGCACCCGGCACTCGACACCCCCGTAGCGTACGCACCCTACGCACATTAGGTGCCTAGGTTTGTTGCGGTTCCGGACCCGTGAGATAGATTCGTTCGGCCGCCTGCCACGCCGCGAGCGCCCGCAGCGCGAAACCCGTGGGCCGGTACAAGCGCCGCGGCAGGCCAATCGCGCCCGGCGGCAGCGCCTCCTGCCGCGACTCCAGGAAGCCCTTTTCCTGCATGCGGCCGAGGGTCACATACACGGTGCCGCGTTTCAACTGCCCCTCCGACAGTTCGACCATCTGCAGTCCGAAGAGTTCGTCGCGGGCCGCCAGCATTTCGATAATCAGGCGTTCGGTGGTCGAAAACTTCGGCAATTGCTCGTTCACGCCAGTGATTATCGATCTTACATTTAGTAAGTCAAGAGGAAAGTTTGCGGCCGGCTGCCCTATACTCCCGGGAAGTGAATCGGTCCCTCGCGATCGCGCTGTTCGTGTCTCTTGCCGCAGGTCCAGTGGCGGCACAACCGGGTCCCAAACCCGCGGTGACACCCGTGGCCTCGCATGTCAGCGGGATGACCGCGGCGGCGCAGGCAGAGCTGGTCAAGCAGTACTGCACCGGCTGCCACAACGATCGCAGCAAGGCTGGCGAACTCACGCTCGCGGGATGGAGCGTGGCCCGTGCATCGGAGGATCGCGCGCTCACCGAAGAGATGATTCACAAGCTGCGCGCCGGCATGATGCCGCCGAGCGGGGCGCGCCGGCCCGCTGCCGAGGCGATCACCCAGCTCGTGACCGCGCTCGAATCGCGGATGGACGCCGCGGCCGCGGCCGATCCCGACCCCGGATGGCGTCCGTTCCAGCGCCTCAATCGCGCGGAGTACGCGCGCGAGATTCGGCAGCTGCTGGATCTCGACGTCGACGTCACCGCGTTCCTGCCCGCCGATACGATCAGCGACGGGTTCGACAACGTCGCCGACGTGCAGACGTTCTCGCCGACCTTGATGGAAGGCTACCTGCGCGCCGCGAGCCGCATCGCGATGCTCGCGATCGGCGATCCCGACAGCTCCGCGACGCAGGCCACGTTCAAGCTGCCCAAGACCGCCTCGCAAATGGAGCGCGTCGAGGGTGCGCCGCACGGCACGCGCGGCGGCATTTCCGTGGACCACACCTTTACCGCCGACGGCGACTACGTGTTCAGCATGGACTTCTTCGCCGAGCCACTTGGCTACCTGTTCGGCAACACGCGGCCCGGCGAGGAAATCGAAGTGTCGCTCGACGGCGCCCGCCTGGCGCTGCTACCGATCGATCCGAGGCTCAGCGAGGAGAAGACCGGGCTGACGATCAAGACCCCGGCGCTGCACGTCAAGGCCGGGACCCATCGCGTGACCGCGGCGTTCATCCAGCGCTATGAAGGCCTCATCAATGATCTGATCGCGCCGATCGATCACACGATGGCCGATACCGAGATCGGCATCGCGTTTGGCATCACCACGCTGCCGCACCTCCGCAGCCTCAGCATCGTCGGGCCGCATCGCGTGACTGGAGTGTCGGACACGGCGAGCCGGCGCAGGGTGTTCTCGTGCCGGCCGCTCTCGCAGGCGGAGGAGACCCCGTGCGCCGGCGACATCGTCCGCCGCATCGCGACGCAGGCGTTCCGGCGTCCGGTCAGCGACAAGGATCACGCGCGGCTGATGACGTTCTACGCGCGCGGACGCAAGGACAAGAATTTCGAGTTCGGCGTGACCAAGGCGCTCGAAGCGATTCTGGCGAGCCCGCTGTTCCTGTTGCGCGTCGAAGAGAGCCCCGCGCGCCTGACGGCGGCGCCCTATCGATTGGGCGACTACGAACTGGCGTCGCGCGTGTCGTTCTTCCTGCTGGGCACCGGACCCGATGCCGAGCTGCTCAAGCTGGCCGGGCAAGGACGCCTCGGCCTGCCGGGCGCCCTGTCGAAGCAGGCCAGGCGGCTGTTGTCGTTACCGCGGGCCGATGCGCTCGCCACGCGGTTTGCGTCGCAGTGGCTGCGCCTGCAGGATCTCGAGCGGGTGATTCCTGATCCGATCGTGTATCCCTATTCGGATCAGACGCTGTCGCTGGCGTTGAAAAAGGAGACGGAGCTGTTCTTCGACAGCCTGGTGCGCGAGGATCGCAGCGTGCTCGAACTGCTCACCGCCGACTACACCTTCGTCAACGAGCGGGTGGCTCGGCATTACGGGATTCCCAACGTCACCGGCTCTGAGTTCCGGCGCGTGACGCTGCCGGAGGATCGCCGCGGCGTGCTGGGCCACGGCAGCGTACTGACGCTCACCTCGATCGCCAATCGCACGTCACCGGTGATGCGCGGCAAGTGGGTCATGGAAGTGCTGCTCGGGTCGCCGCCGCCTCCGCCGCCGCCCAACGTGCCGGCCCTCGAGGAAACAAAGGGCACCACCGACACCGGACGGGCGCTGTCGGTCCGCGAGCGGATGGAGCAGCATCGCAGCAACCCGCAGTGCACCTCGTGCCACCGCGTGATCGATCCGCTCGGCCTGGCGCTCGAGAACTTCGACGCCACCGGCAAGTTCCGCATCCGCGACGGCGGCATGCCGGTCGACACTTCGGGCCAGTTGTTCGACGGCATGTCGATCACCGGCGCGCCGGGGCTGCGCGAGGCGCTGCTGCGTCACAAGGACGTGATGCTGTTGAGTTTCACGCGCCGCCTGATGACCTACGCGCTGGGCCGCCGGGTCGAGGCCAGCGACATGCCGGCGGTTCGCCGCATCATGAGGAACGCCGAGGCGGAGAACTACCGCATCAGCGCGTTCGTGACCGGCATCATCGAATCAGAGGCGTTCAGGATGGCGAAGCTGCCGGCGTCTCAGCGGCAGATGACCACGGACGCGCAGCAATGAGGGTACGTAGGGGCGGGACTTTCGAAGTCCGCCGAAGCGCGGAAGGCGCGAAGGTGGAAGTCCCGCCCAAGAGGCATACATGATCCTGACGCGTCATCATCTTTCGCGCCGCACGATGCTGCGGGGACTCGGTGCGACTGTCGCGCTGCCGTTCCTCGATGCGATGCTTCCTTCCGGCGCCGCCGCCCAGACCCGCAAGCCGATTCGCCTGATCGCGATGGAGATGGTGCACGGCGCGGCGGGCAGTACCGCCTACGGCCTCAAGAAGCACATGTGGTCGCCGGCGGCCGTGGGGTCGGCCTTCGACCTGGGCCCGACCAGCCTCAAGTCGCTCGAGCCGTACCACGACTACCTGACGATTGTCAGCAACACGGACGTGCGTAATGCCGAGGCGTTCGCGGCCTCCGAGATCGGCGCGGATCATTTCCGGTCGGCCGCGGTGTTCCTGACGCAGTCGAAGCCGAAGCAGACGCAGGGGTCGGACGTCCTCGCCGGCACGTCGTTCGATCAGATCTACGCACAGAAGTTCGGCGACGCCACGCCGATCCCGTCCATGCAGCTCTGCATCGAGAACGTCGACCAGGCGGGCGGCTGCTCCTACAACTACTCGTGCGTCTATACCGACACGATCAGCTGGGCCACTCCTGAGGATCCGCTGCCGATGATCCGCGACCCGCGGGCGGTGTTCGATCAGCTGTTCGGCGTGGGCGCCACGCCCGAAGCGCGCCGCGCCCGCCGGCAGGACGATCAGAGCATCCTCGACTGGGTCGCCGAATCGGTGGCTGACCTGCGGCGCAAGCTGGGGCCCGCCGATCGGGCGCGGTTGGCCGATTACCTGGACGATGTGCGCGAGATTGAGCGGCGCATTCAGAAGGTGGAGCAGTCCAACACGAGCGGCGAGCCGCGCGAGTTGCCTGGGGCGCCGGTGGGGGTGCCCGACTCCTTCGAAGAACACGTCAAGTTGATGTTCGACCTGCAGGCGGTGGCGTTCGCCTCCGACACGACGCGGATCTTCTCGTTCAAGTTCAGCCGCGACGTGTCGAACCGGGTCTTTGCGGCGAGCGGCTCGACGGCGCCCTTCCACACCGGATCGCATCATCTCGATCGCGACGAGCGCATCGCCGACTTCCAGAAGATCAACACTTATCACGTTGGCCTGGTGCCGTACCTCCTCGACAAGCTGAAGGCGATTCCTGACGGCGACGGCACCGTGCTCGACAACTCGCTGCTCATCTACGGTTCGGCGATGGGCAACTCGAACCTCCACAATCACAAGCGCTGCCCGCTGATCTTCCTGGGCCACGCCGGCGGCGCTCTCAAGGGCAATCGCCACGTGAAGGCCGAAGACGGCGCGCCGATGGCCAACGCGATGCTCGCGGCGCTCCAGACGATCGGCGTGGACATCAGCCAGTTCGGCGATTCAACCAAACCGATGGATCTGAATGTGGTGCAGCCGTCATGAAGCTGGTCTATCCGCCCAGCCGCCTTCGCCCAGGCCTCGGCGCCCAAGAAAGCGGACACCACAGGATCAGCTACGGGGTGGTGTCCGGCTTCAGCCGGATGATCGCGATTGCGGCCATGGTAGGAGCCG
>JALDXK010000422.1:0-5694 GCA_032155105.1 Acidobacteriota bacterium | reverse complement strand
AAGCGGTACTGAGGGCAAACGCGGCCGCGGCGGAGGCCGAGTCAGCCGCACGCGAGGCGAGCGCCAGGGCGGAGGCGGAACGCGCCCGCGCCGCCGCCGGAGCGCTGCGGGCACAGCTGCTCGAACAGTTCAATCGCGTTCTCGAGACGCGCGACAGCGATCGCGGCCTAGTCATCACGATGGCCGATGTGCTGTTCGATACCGGAAAGTACGACTTGCGCCAACCGACGCGTGAATCGCTGGCCCGGCTCTCCGGCATCGTGCTGGCTCACCCGGAATTGAAGCTGGAAGTCGAAGGGCACACCGACAGCACTGGCAGCGACGAGTTGAACCAGACGCTCTCCGAGCATCGTGCCGAGACAGTTCGCGGATACCTCGTCGAGCAAGGGCTCGCTGCCGACTCTATTACCGCGAAAGGTTTTGGCAAAACCTCACCCATCGCCGACAACACGACGGCCGCAGGCCGGCAGAAGAATCGTCGAGTGGAGCTCGTGGTCTCGGGCGAAGTGATCGGCGTGCAGATCGGGAACTGACTCGAGAACCACCTATCGGCGGGTTCACTCGCATCCTTCTGCCGGGCACGGTCTACTTGAAGATACCGAGTGCTTTCAGGATGAGGATCAGGACTGCGGCGCCTGCAACGGCCACTGCCCATTGCGCGATGGCGCCGTAAGCGGCGAGCCCGAGCACGCCGGCCAGCCAGAATCCAATACTCGAACCGACTATGCCGACCAGCACGTTGGCAATGAGCCCCATCTGCGCATTGGTCTTCATCACGATGCTCGCCAGCCACCCGACGATGCCACCCACAAGGAGTGTGATAATCCAGTTCATTTGACGCCTCCGGATGTCGATTCGGGCCAGTGACGGTCGTGCAGTCTACACGACCCGGCCGCAGCGACCGCAAACTTCGAGCCAACGAGATCGCGATGCAAACGAACAAGACCAACGAGACCGGCGCCGAACAGGCACGGCTCCAGGAGGACCGCGAGGGGCGAGCCCCGTGGAAGAAGTGGGGGCCGTATCTGAGCGAGCGGCAATGGGGCACCGTGCGCGAAGACTACAGCGCCAACGGCGACGCCTGGAATTACTTCACCCACGATAACGCGCAGTACCGCGCCTACCGGTGGGGCGAAGACGGGTTGGCTGGCATCTCCGACAACCGCCAGTTGCTTTGCTTCGCGGTGGCCCTGTGGAACGGGAAGGATCCCATCCTCAAGGAGCGGCTGTTCGGCCTGACCAACAGCGAGGGGAATCACGGCGAGGACGTGAAGGAGTACTACTTCTACCTCGATAGCACGCCGACCCACTCGTACATGAAGTATCTGTACAAGTATCCGCAGGCCGAGTACCCCTACGAGGCCATCATCAACGCCAACCGGACGCGCGACAAAAAATCCTCCGAGTACGAATTGCTCGACACGGGGATTTTCGATCAAGACCGTTATTTCGACGTCGTCGTGGAATATGCCAAGGCGGAACCCGAGGACATCCTGGTGCGGATCACTGTCCACAATCGCGGCCCCGAACCAGCCGCGATTCATGTGCTTCCCACCCTCTGGTTTCGCAACACCTGGTCGTGGGGTGGCAAGGAAGACAAACCGCAGCTCAAGATCGCCGCCACCGGCGCGGACGTGCGGGCCGTGTCCGCGAAGCAGCGGCTCCTTGGGGAGCGCTTTCTCTACTGTGATGGGACAGTCGACCTGCTGTTCACCGAGAACGAAACCAATACGCAGCGGGCCTTCAATCAGCCCAACCAGCAGCCGTACTGCAAGGACGGCATCATCCACTACGTCGTCAAGGGGAACAAGAGCACCATCAACCCGCAACTGGAGGGCACCAAGGCCGCGGCCCACTACCGTCTCACGGTGCCAGCGCGGGGAAGCCGGACCATCCGTCTACGGCTGACGGAACAGTCGCCGGACCGGATGCCGGCTCGTTTCGACATCGCGTTCGACACTGCGTTCAAGGCCCGAGAGGCGGAAGCGGACGCCTTTTATGCCGAGATCTCCCCGAACACACTCACCAGGGACGAGGCGCTGGTCATGCGTCAGGCGCTGGCCGGGATGCTGTGGAGCAAGCAGTACTTCTATTACGACCTCTCCGTGTGGCTGCGCGAGCATGGCGACAGGCCCGAGGAAGGCATTCGCGTCAACGTCCGCAACAAGGACTGGTTCCACATGTACAACGCGGACGTGATCTCGATGCCAGACAAGTGGGAGTACCCCTGGTACGCCGTCTGGGATCTCGGCTTCCACACCATTTCGTTGTCGCTGGTAGACGTGGACTTTGCCAAGGATCAACTGCGGCTGTTTCTCGGACACCACTATCTCCATCCGAGTGGCCAGATGCCGGCGTACGAGTGGAACTTCAGCGACGTCAATCCTCCGGTACATCCGTGGGCGGTCTGGACCGTGTACACCTACGACAAACAGGTGCGTGGTCGCGGAGACCTGGTCTTCCTCAAATTCTGTTTCGAGAAGTTGTCACTGAACTTCACGTGGTGGGTCAACCGCAAGGACGAGGATGGCAACAACGTGTTCTCCGGTGGGTTCCTCGGCCTGGACAACATCGGTGTCTTCGATCGAAGCAGCCCGCTGCCAACGGGCGGCTGTTTGGATCAATCCGATGGCACGGCCTGGATGGCGTTCTATGCGTCGGTCATGCTCCAAATCGCCATTGAGCTGGCGATCGAGGATGACCTTCTCTATGAGGCGATGGCGCTGAAGTACTTCGAGCACTTCTTGTGGATCGCCTCGGCGATGGACAACCTGGCGTTCACGGGCGTCAAGCTCTGGGATCACGAGGACGGTTTCTACTACGACGTATTACGCTTTCCTGACGGCAGAGGCGTCAAGCTCGGAGTGCGCTCTCTGGTCGGGCTGTTACCGTTAGCAGCCACGACCGTGCTGCCGGCTGACCTGAGGGAACGGCTGCCGCGTTTCTTCGAGGAGGCGCAATGGTTCCTCGAACAGCACCCGCACACTGCGGCAGTCCTCACGGTGCCGCTGCAGGTTGGAGCAGGCGGCAGCCGGATCCTCGCGCTCGTCAATCCGGGAAAGCTCCAGCGGATGCTCCGCTACATGCTCGACGAGAGCGAGTTCCTGAGCCCCTACGGGATCCGATCGGTCTCGCGCCATCACGCCGAGCACCCCTACGTCTTTCACGCGGGAGGACAGGAGTACCGGGTCGGCTACGTTCCGGGTGATTCGGACACCGGCATGTTCGGCGGGAACTCCAACTGGCGTGGGCCGATCTGGATGCCGATGCAGTTGATGCTGATTCGCGGCCTGGTGAATCAGTTCGCCCACCTCGGGAAGGACTTCACGGTCGAGTGTCCCGTCGGCTCGGGCCGGCACATGAACCTGCTGGAAGTAAGCCAGGAGCTCGCGCGCCGGCTGTCACGCCTGTTCGTCCGCAACGAGGAAGGCCACAGACCGGCGCACGGCAGCCACAGCCGGTGGACCGACGAGCACTGGCGCGACCACGTCCTCTTCTACGAGTACTTCCACGGAGATACCGGTGCTGGGATCGGGGCAAGCCACCAGACCGGCTGGACCGGCGTGATCGCGTTCTTGATCCATGGCTTCACGGCAGTGGAGGCGGAGAAGGTCCTGGAAAAGGGGATGGCAGGCGTGACGGAAGTCAGCGCCGAGACCGCCAAGGAGGCGGCCCAGCCCGAAGCTGTCCAGGTCGCCGAAGAAGTTCACGAGGAACTGGCAGACAAGGTCGTCGCCCAGGTCGTCGAAGCGGTTCAGCAACAGGTGGCGCAGGCGATCCAGGGCGAGGCGCAAAAGTTCCAGGAGAGAGTCGAAGAGGTCGTAATGGAAAAGGTCGCCGAGGCCGTTCAGAAAAAGGTCGAGGAGGTTCAGCAACAGAACGGATTAGGAAGCGAGAAAAAGGACGTCCTCTGATCCCGGGCGGCATGGTCACCGGATGACGATGGCAGCTCCCAGCGACCAGAAGTTGGCGGTGACGTCGGCGACCGGACCGTTGAGCGTCTGAAGGTCGCCGACCGCGCCCACGTGCTGCATCGCGAAGAGTTGCGCGCCGAAGTGCCGGTTCAGATTGAACTCCCAGCCGCCGCCGAACACCACGGAGAGCGCCTTCTGATTATCAGGATTGGGTCCGAGCGTTTGCACCCAGTTGCGGACAAACGCCATGCCCGCGCCGCCTTTCACGAAGAAGCCCTTTGGCTCCCACGGGCGGAATTGCGCGACACCGTTGATCGCCGTCGCACGTATCCGTCCGCTCTCGTTGTGCCACTGCATCCAGAACACGTCGGCCCCGACGTCCATGCGTGAATTGACGCGGTAACCGGCGTTGCCGACGAGGGCGCCGCCATGGCGGAAGGGAAACTCAAGCTCGCAGTTCTGGCAGAATCCGCGGAGCGTGCCTGACGCGCCGCCCGCCACGATCCAGAGCCGCGATGGAGGCGACGGCGGCGCCGGTGGCGCGCCCTGCGCCAGCGCCGACACGGGGATGAGCCATACAAGGACGACGAAGACCGAGAAGGTCTTCATCGGTTTCCCCAGGTCAAGAACGCGCGCAGTTGCGGATAGTGATAGGTCCTCGTGGTGCTGGCGGCGTCCTGGTAGTAGCTGCGGCGGTGGAAGTATTCCGCCGACGCGCCGACACCCAGCGGTCCGCGCAGCGGAAGGAGCACGTCCACCCGCGTGTGCTGCAGGAAGTGGTTCGAGCGCACACCGTCGAGCGAGTAGATCTGGCGCCCGACGTAAAGGAACAGTACCATTTCGCGGCCATCGCGCGTCAATCGCGCGGTTGCGCCGAAGTCCGATCCGGGACCATAGTCGTAAAAACGAGGCCCTTCGGACACGCCCTGGCCGGCGCTAGGTTCCTCCTCCTCGGGCTTCTCGGTCACACCAAGCGGCAGCGAGTCGACCGCGCCGAGCACTGTCAACCCGCCCCATCCCAGAATCCAGAGGTTCGTCCGCCGCGTCAGCGCACGTGTTGTGCCGATCGCCGCGTCAATCGCCTGCGAGCCCGTCGCGTAGGCGTCGTTGTTCTGATAGTTGTAGGTCTGGAGGACGGTGAACTGAAGTCCGCCCGTGCCGAGCGGCTGTCCGAACAGCCGGCCTCTCACCCGCGCTTCGCTGAACGCGCTGCCGCCGCCGAAGCGCATGCGCACCCAGAACGCGTCGTAGGGTGTTCGGCTGCGTCCGACGTTGACGTCGCCGTAGTAGGCGTCCGCTTCGAAGAACGGATCGCCCGCCGCAGTGAAGGCGCTCGACTGCGTCCCGCGCCACAGCAGCCCGGCGGCCGCGACGCCACTCAGGGACGACGGAATGAATTCCGGCGGCTTGTCGCTGACACGCGACGCGTCGCCGCTCGCAAAGCGATTGCCGCCCGTGATCGGATCGATCGCTGTCGCTCCGATTTCGCTCCACAGGCGCCGCTTGCCGGTCGCCTGCGTATTGCGAATCATCCACCCCGCGCGATGGAACATCTCGCCGAGCGTGATGCCGCCGAGAGTCGTGTTGATGAAGTCGTTCAGCGAGGCGTGGTTGGTTTCGCCGAAGAACTCCCAGGTGGCGCTGCCGAACGCCGTGAGGGCCGCCGACTCGTAGAAGCTGAGGCCATTGGCGCGCCCGGCGTTGAAATAGTTGCTGCCCTGATAGGGGTGGCCGATCTGATTGACGCCGAAGTCATCCAGGTCCCACACCATCCCTGCTG
>JALDXK010000421.1:0-5723 GCA_032155105.1 Acidobacteriota bacterium | reverse complement strand
GCCTTGAGATAACCGCTGGTGCTCACCGCGATGCCGATCCGCGCCGACGCGAAGAGGTGCTGGCCGTCGATCTCGAATGGCGCTTCGAGTGCGCGCCGCAGCCGCTCGGCCACGGCCACCGCCTCCGACACATCGATGATGTCGTCGATCAGCATGTAGAACTCGTCCCCGCCAAGCCGCGCCAGCGTCACGCCGGGCTCGTCGCGGGTCACCAGCACGTCGGTTGCGCGCAGCCCTGCCTGGAGGCGCGTCGCCATCGCCACTAGCAGCCGATCGGCCGCCGCCGCGCCGAGGCTCGCATGGATGACGCGGAAGCGATCGAGCGTCAGCGCGAGAATGGCGAACCCGTAACCGGGCTTGCGTTCGACGCGCGCGATCTCACGTTCGACGACGTCGAGGAAGAGGAAGCGGTTGGGCAGGCCGGTCAGCGCGTCGGCGAGCTTGACTTCGGTGATGTCGGTGAGCGACCCCGCGAAGCGCGTCGCCACGCCGGCCTCGTTCCTCACTGCCGCGCCGCGGCACAGCACCCAGCGATACGTGTCGTCGCGGTGACGGATGCGATGTTCGCTCTCGAAATGGCCCGCGCCGGTGGCCAGGTGTGCCTTGACCGCCGCGTGCACGCGCCCGGCATCGGCCGGATGCACGCGCCCGAACCATTCCACCGGATCGGCGCTCAGCTCTGCGGCCTCGAGACCGAGGATCGATCGCCAGCGCGGCGACCAATAGACCTGTCCGCTGACGAGGTTCCAGTCCCACAAGCCGTCGTTGGCGCCGCTCACGGCGAGCGCGTAGCGCTCCTCGCTGTCGCGCAGGTTCTCGACGGCGCGTTTGTGCCCGAGGTGCGTCTCGATGCGGGCGAGCGCGACCTCGAAATCGATCGGCTTGGTGACGTAGTCGTTGGCGCCCATCTTGAGCGCCTCGACCACATCGTCGCCAGCGGTGCGCGCGGTCACCATGATGACCGGCAGCTGCGTGCGCGAGTACCCGGCGCGAATTTGCGCCAGCACGTCGAAGCCGCTGAGGCCCGGCATCTCGACGTCGAGCAGTACCAGGTCGAAGGCCGTGTGGCCGAGCATGGTAATGGCGTCGACGCCATCGGCGGCGGTGACGGCTTCGTAACCGCGCTGCCGCAAGCGCCTCGACAATGCGTCGCGGTTGGCTTCGTTATCGTCGACGATCAGGAGCGAGGCAGGGCGAGTCATGACGGTGGTGCTCCCTGCGGCAGCAGCCGGGCAATCTTCTCGAGGAGCTGCTCGAATCGCACCGGCTTGGAATCGAAATCGTCCGCGCCGGCGGCCAGCGACTTCTCGCGGTCGTCGGTCATCGCGTGCGCGCTCAGCACGATGATCGGGATGTGGCGGGTCGCGGGATCGCCCTTGAGTTGACCGGTCGCCTCCCAGCCGTCGATGACCGGCAAGCCGAGGTCCATCAGGATCAGATCCGGCGTGGCCGCGCGGCCCAGCGCCACGGCCTGTTGTCCGTCCACGGCGACCGTGACCGAATAGCCTCGGCGCGCGAGGCGGCGGCTCAAGGCATCGCGGCTCGGTTCGTTGTCTTCGACCAGGAGAATCTTCATATCCACATCCAATACAGGGTCACATCACGCCTGCGACTGCCAGCGGCTCGACGCTGCGATCGACCATCTCCACCGGCAACCGCACGATGAAACGCGAGCCTTCCCCAAGGCGGCTCTCGACCGCCACCGTGCCGCCCATCAGCTCGCAGAAGCGCGACACGATTGCGAGCCCAAGGCCGGTGCCGCCGTACTTGCGGGTGGTGGTGACATCGGCCTGCGTGAAGGGCTCGAACACCTTCCGGGTCTGCTGGTCGGTCATGCCGACGCCGCACATCGATCGCGATGGCGCCGTGCGAGGTGAACTTGCCGGCATTGCTCAGCAGGTTGAGCAGGATCTGCCGCGTCTTGGTGAGATCTCCCCGCATCGCGCCGGCGTCATCGGCGCATTGCAGGGTGAGCGTGTTGTGATTCTTCTGCACCAGCGGCCCGACCGTATCCGCCAGCTCCTCGATCATCGCCCGCACATCGAAGCGCTCGAGCTCGAGCCCCATCTTCCCAGCTTCGATCTTGGACAGGTCGAGGATGCCGTTGATCAGGTCGAGCAGGTGCTTACCGGCGGACTGGATGCGCTGCAGGTCGGGTACGGAGGTGTCGGCGGGCCGATCCGTGGCTTCTTCCTGCAGCAGCTCGCTGTAGAGGATGATCGCATTCAGCGGCGTGCGCAGCTCGTGGCTCATGCTCGCCAGGAACTCGCTCTTGGCGCAGGTGGCGATCTCGGCGCGCCGCTGGGTGATGCGCAACTCCTCGACGAGCGCCGCGAGTTGGTCGGCGTTGTGCCGCTCCGCGGCATTGGCCTGCTGCAGGTCGCGTGTCTGGCGGGCCAGCGCTTCTTCGGCGCGCTTGCGCTCGGTGATGTCGCGCATGTAGCACGCATACAGCGGCGCATCCGCCGTCGAGATGGGCGCGATCGCCACTTCCACGGGGAACTCCGCGCCGCCACGGCGGCTGGCGGTGAGCTCGAAACGCCGGTTCAGCATCCCGCTGTCGCCGCCCGCAAGGTAGTGATTGAAGGCAACCCGGTAGGCGTCGCGCTTGGCCGCGGGCACCATCAACTCCGCCACGTCGCGTCCCACCGCGTCGCGCGACGTATAGCCGAACGTCACCTCGGCGGCCGGGTTGAACTGCACGACGTGGCCGGCGGCATCGACCACCACCACGCAGTCGAGCGCGACATCGAGGATCGCGTCGTTACGCGCGTTGGCGTTGCGCGCTTCGGTCTCGGCGTCGTGCCGCGTGCGTACTTCGTGCTCGAGCGTGGCGGTACGCTCGGCTCGCTCGCGCATCTCGGCGTAGCTGCGCACGCAGGCCATCACGAGGAAGATGTCCTCGAACGCCACCCAGGCGGCGTGTTCGAGCCAGCGCCACTGGCTGGCGGCGATCACGCCGTAGACCGACTGCGGCCAGAATATGCCGCGCAGCATGTGATCGAGCGCGACTACGATGCTCGCCGGCACCAGGACCCGCCAGTCGCGGTAGAACGCGAGAAACGCGAGCGACCCGAACACGTGGAAGTGCGTCTCGAGGCGGCCGCCGGTCAGGTGGATCAGCAGCGCACCCATCAGCATCTGCGCCACGGCGATGACGTAGCGCGTTGACGGCCGGCCGGCGCGGAACCAACCGAGCAGCGCCGGGAACAGGCTGATCACGCCGCCGAGCATCACCGCGGCCCACACGTGCAGGTGGGTGCGGCTGACGTCGCCGTCCCACGTGAGCGGCGACACCCACAGCGCGAAGGCGATGCCGAGGACCCATTGGAACGCCATCAGCCCGGCGAACAGCCGATCGGTGCGCCGATGGATGTCGTGCTGATAGACCGCGAACAGCTCGCTCGTGCGGTGCGCAATCGACTGGGCGAGGGCGGCGGGCGTCAGCACGGTGAGCATGGCGGCCTACGACTTCGCGGATGCGAACAATGAGCATCCAAAGACGTTGGTGGACGCGTGGGTACCGGAACGGCGGTTGAGCAGCGCGACGATGGAGGAGCGGCCGGCGTTGTCGCCGGCATGTCCGCGCGCGCCGGTGATGCCGCCGCTGAAGAGCAGCGTGCCTTGCGCGTCGTACAGCATGGTTTGGCCCGACGTCGCGGCGCCAAAGCGCTCTGCCTCGCGGCCATCGTCATCGCGCACGACGGTGGTGTTCGGCAACCTGGCCGCGCTCTTCCACAGATCGGTGGTTTCCCACCCGTCCGGCATGCTCGACGGTTTGAGAAAAACGACGTAGGTCCTGGGCAGCGTGGTGGCGCGGGCGAGTGCCTCAGCCAGTTCGCCGAGAGTGGCGCGGGTGCACGTGCACTGCGGATGCGCGAGCAGAACCAGCGTTGGTCGATCGGTGGCAGGCGTCAGCGCCGATGACCGTGGCCACTGGTTGTGTGCCGTCGCGGCCACGCCGGGCCCGTTCTCGTAGGCCCACACCACGAACAATCCGCCAACTGCGCACGCGAACCAAAAGGTCACAACGGTGCCAAGGATCCACCGCGACGCACCTCCGTTGGTAGCCTCTGGTTGCCTGTCCATATGCATTAAGCGACATCTATGATGCAATATGGACGCCACAAATTGTTCAGCAGGTGGCGTGACCTAACTTACTGTTTTTACAGACATAAATGGGCTTTCAGCACTCTGTCTGGTGGACATTTGTGAGGGCAGGTGTTTTATAAAGGCACAGTTGTGTTCGCATGACGGCACACTTACGCCGTCACTTGACCCTTCACGAATCCGCATAGTACCTTTCGTTGGTTTCCCTCCATCCGCTTCCGCCTTCCGGCTACGGCGCGACAGGACGTGAACCCCTCCTCATGGCTGATTCCGTTTCGATTCCGCTCAAGAAGACCCCGCTCCACGCTTCACACGTCGCACTTGGCGCCCGCATGGTCCCGTTTGGCGGGTGGGACATGCCCGTCGAGTACTCCGGCATCACGGCCGAGCACCTGGCCGTGCGCACTGCGGCCGGGCTGTTCGACGTGTCGCACATGGGCGAGGTGGAGATTGCCGGCAAAGGCGCGCTCGAGGCCGTGCAACACATCACCTCGAACGATGTCTCGAAATTGCAGATCGGGCAGATTCAATACTCCGGCCTGACGACGCCCGACGGCACGTTCGTAGACGACCTGCTCGTTTATCGCCTCGGACCGTCTCACTTCCTGCTGGTGATTAACGCCGGCAACATCGACAAGGACTATGCGTGGATCTCGGCGCGGGCCTAAGAAGCCGTGCCCGAGATCGCCACGGTGAACTCGAGCGACCGCTACGCGCTGATTGCGCTGCAGGGACCGCGCGCGCAGGAGATCCTGCAAACGCTGACGGCCATCGATTTGCCGGCGATGAAGTATTACTGGTTCGCGCATGGCGAGATTGCCGGCGTGCGCGGGACCGTCTCGCGCACGGGCTACACCGGCGAAGACGGTTTCGAGATCATGGTGCCGCCCGGAATGGCCGCGAAGGTGTGGGACGCGGTGCTGGAGGCCGGTACGCCGCACGGCCTGATTCCCGCCGGCCTCGGGGCGCGCGACACGCTGCGCCTCGAAGCGGCGATGCGCCTCTACGGCAACGACATCGACGACACCACCACGGTGATGGAAGCCGACCTCGGCTGGATCGTCGGCTGGAACAAGCCGGCCTTCATTGGCCGCGACGTCCTCCATCAGCAGAAGGCGGGCGGCGTGTCGAAGGTCATCGTCGGGCTCGAGATGGTCGATCGCGCGATTGCGCGTCACGGCCACCCCGTGTTCCACAAGGGGGAGCCGGTCGGCGTGGTGACGAGCGGCACGCAGACACCGTTCCTGAAAAAAGCGATCGCGATGGCCTACGTGCCGCCGGCCTTGAAGGCACCTGGCACCGAGCTCGAGATCGATATCCGCGGCCGCAAGGCGAAGGCCGTTGTCGTTCCACTCCCGTTCTACAAACGCGCAAAGAAGTGAGCCATGAGCTACCCAGCCGATTTGAAGTACACGAAAGAGCACGAGTGGATTCGCGTCGACGGCAACACCGGCGCGATTGGCATTACCGACTTCGCCCAGCAGCAGCTCGGTGACGTGGTCTACGTGGAGCTGCCAGATGTCGGCTCGACGATGACCGCCGGGCAGGTGTTCGGCACCATCGAATCGGTGAAGGCCGTGTCGGAGCTGTTCGCTCCCGTCTCCGGGGAGGTT
>JALDXK010000420.1:0-5743 GCA_032155105.1 Acidobacteriota bacterium | reverse complement strand
CAGCATGACCTTGGCCATGTTGTCGATGTGCCGCATCGTGATCAGGCTTTCCATGCCGTAGAAGCGGCGCACCGGGATCGCCAGCGTCAACACCATCGCGAAGCCCGAGTACACGGCGCCGGCGACGAAGTAGGGCGGGAAGATGGTGGCGTGCCAGCCGGGGATTAGCGACACCGCGAAGTCGAAACTCACCACCGTGTGCACCGAGAGCACCAGGGGCGTGGACAAGCCGGCAAGAATCAGCGTCGCCACTTCGTAGCGGTGCCAGTGGCGCGCCGAGCCGCGCCAACCGAGCGACAGGATGCCGTAGGCCGTCGCCTTCACCTTCGACACCGCGCGGTCGCGCATCGTCGCCAGGTCGGGGATCAGGCCGACATACCAGAACACCACCGACACCGTGGCGTAGGTCGACACCGCGAACACGTCCCAGATCAGCGGGCTCTTGAACTGCGGCCACAGCCCCATCGCGTTCGGATAGGGGAACAGCCAGTAGGCAGCCAGCCAGGGACGGCCGGTATGGAACACCGGGAAGATCGCCGCGCACATCACCGCGAAGATGGTCATCGCTTCGGCGAAGCGGCTGATCGACATGCGCCACTGCTGCTTGAACAGCAGCAGGATCGCCGAGATCAGCGTGCCGGCGTGGCCGATGCCGATCCACCAGACGAAGTTGATGATGTCGAACGCCCAGCCAACGGGAACGTTGTTGCCCCAGATGCCGATGCCCCTGAGCACCAGGTAGCCGAGGGCCATCTGCAGCAGGCCGGCGACGGCCAGCGCGATCAGCAGCATGCCGACCCAGCCGAGCGGGAACCGCTTCGACAGCGGCACCTCGGCGATGATCTCGGTGACGGTCTCGAAGTCGTGACCCGGCAGGATCACCGGCGTCTCTTGCAACGCCATGGGTCGATGGATATTGGGGTCAGCCATGAGCTCAGTGCCCGCCGTCTGTGGTGGCCGCGTGATGGCCGCCGACCATGGGGTGGTGCGGCAACGCGGGATTCGGGTTCTTCACGACCGCGAGATACGTGGTGCGCGGCCGGGTGTTGAGATCTTCGAGCGTGGTGTAGTTGCGCGGGCTCGCCTTGAGCCTGGCCACGCGGCTGTTCGGGTCGTTGATGTCGCCGAACACGATAGCTTCGGTCGGGCACACCGCCTGGCAGGCGGTGAGGATTTCGCCGTCGCGAATCGCCCGGTCCTCACGCTTGGCCTGGATGCGCGCGGCGTTGATGCGCTGCACGCAGTAGGTGCATTTCTCCATGATGCCGCGGCTGCGGACGGTGACGTCCGGGTTGCGCTGCAGCTTGAACTGCGGCGTGTTCCAGTCCTGGAACAGCAGGAAGTTGAACCGGCGCACCTTCCATGGGCAGTTGTTCGAGCAGTAGCGCGTGCCCACGCACCGGTTGTAGATCATGTCGTTGAGGCCCTCGGTGCTGTGCACCGTGGCCGACACCGGGCACACCACCTCGCAGGGTGCGTTCTCGCACTGCTGGCAGGGCATCGGCTGGATATACGTGTCGGGTGTGTCGGGCGAACCGGCGAAGTAGCGGTCGATGCGCAGCCAGTGCATCTCGCGATTGCGCTTCACCTGCGCCTTGCCGACGACCGGGATGTTGTTCTCCGCCACGCACGCGATCACGCATGCCGTGCAGCCGGTGCACGTGTTCATGTCGATGGCCATGCCCCACTGCTGGCCGCGGTACTCGACATCCGGATACAGCGAAATGCGCTTATCCAGCTTGAGGTGCTCCATCTCCTTGATGACGGCGGGGTTCTTCTTGAACTCGTCGAGCGTGGCGCCGCGGACGATCCCCGTGTTCTTGTCTTCGATCGCCCAGTGATCCTGCGTGCCGATGAGCTCGTGCTGCTCGCCGGTACTGGTCATCGTCGCGGCGCCGTAATACGGGTTGGTCGAGCCACGGAGCGCGTAGGCATTGAAGCCGGTGCCGTTGCCGAGCCGGCCGGCGCGGGTGCGTCCGTAGCCCACGAACACGGTGATCGCGTCCTTGACGTGACCGGGAATGATCCACACCGGCACGTTCAGGGTGCGGCCCTCGTGCTGGATGGCGATCTCGTCGCCGTTGTGCAGATCGTTGGCGTCCGCGGTGGCCGGCGCGATCAGTGCGGCGTTGTCCCACGTCAGCTTCGTCATCGGCTTCGGCAGTTCCTGCAGCCAGCCGTTGTTCGCGTAGCGGCCGTCGTAGATGGTCGGGTCGCGGCGGAAGTTGACCTCGAGCCCATCCGCCGCGGGCGTCGCGGTAATGCGCGTCGCCACATCGGGAGCGATCGGCGTCGTGCCCGCCGTCGCCGCCGAACCGGCAATAAAGCCGTCGTGCAACCACTTGCGCCAGGCTCTCTCAAATTCGGCCGCGGGCGATGGTGCTGCGGACGCAGCCGCCGTCGGTGAAGCAGCGGCGGGTTTCGCTGTGGCAGGCGTGCCCGCGGGCGTCGCGGGGGAGCCTGTCGCGCCGGATCGGCCCAAGGCCGCGGAGGCGGACTGCCAGTACTCCCGAACGATGTCGTATCCGTTCCGCTCAGGGCGCTCCGACAGCGTCGCGATGATTTCGTGCGCCGACTTGCCACCATAGAGAGGCTGAATCAGCGGCTGTACGATGCTCACCGTGCCATCGATGGTGCGCGCGTCGCTCCATGCCTCGAGATAGTGGGCCGCGGGGACGTGCCAGTGGCATTCGGTGGCAGTCTCGTCGAAGAACAGGCCTGAGTGGAGGCGCAGCGCCACCTTGGCGATCGCATCCTTGAAATTGAGATCCGCGGGCGCGCTCAACACCGGGTTCGACTCGCCGATGATCAGCAGCATCTGTACCTGGCCGGCGTTCATTTCGCCGACCAGTTCGCGCATAGCGGCGTGCTGCTCGGTGGCGACGATCTCCGGTGTGGGCAGGTACTGCACCGGCGCACCGATCGCGGCGTTGATCGCGTGCGCGATCGCGTGCACCGCCGGCGGCAGGGCATCGCCCGCAATCACCACCGCGCGGCCGGGGTGCGCAGCCAGGTCCTTGGCCACAGCATCGACGAACGCCTCGCTGCCAGCCGGCGCCGTGGCGCTCATGCCGGCCACGCCCGCACCTGCTGCCACCGCGCGCGCGAAGCCTTCGATCTGGCCCGTCTTGAGCGGCAGGCGGTTGTCGGCGCGGCCGCCGGTCAGCGTGTGGTTCGACTCGACAACGTAGAGGCGATTGAGGTTGTCGGGGTTGTCTTCAACGCGGCGCCGCGTGGCGAACTGCCGCATGTAATGGAGGTTGAACGCGCCGTCTGACGCCAGGAAATCGGCGTCGAGCGACAGGATCACGTCGGCCTGCGTGAGGTCGTAGACCGGCTCTACGTACTGCCCGAACGCCGCCCGCGCTCCCGCGCGCGCGTTGTCGCGATTCATCGGCTCCCACTGGACCCACTTCGCGCCCGGATGCTGCGCGATCACTTGCTGGATCTGTGCGGCGAGCGTCGGCGACGCCACCGTTTCGGTCACAATCCGCAGGCCCGCGCCCTTGGTGGCCGCTTGCGCCGAGAGTCCGCCGCGCACCGCCGCGATCACCGAGCTCCACGGGCGGATCTCGCCGAGCTGCAGGATCGCCTGCGAACGATCAGGATCGTAGAGCGTCAGGATCGAGCCTTGGGCAAACAGGTCGGTCGCGCCGCGGCTGGCCGGATGGTCCGGGTTGCCCTCGATCTTCGTCGGCCGGCCTTCATGGCTTTCGACGAGCAGGCCCGAGGCCACCCCGCCCTGGGTGATCGCGGTGGCGAAGAACAGCGGCTTGCCCGGAATTTCCTCTTCCGGCTGGCGCACGTAGGGAACGATCAGTTCCTGCGGCTGCACCGTGCACGCCGTGACGCCGGCGAGCGCCATCGACGCGCTCATCAGCTTCAGAAAACCGCGGCGGCCGACCGGGTCGAGCCACTCGGACGCGTTTTCGGGGAACTCGCGGTGGAGGTAGGTCTGGAACTCGGGCGTCCCGGCCACTTCGTCGAGGCTGCGCCACACCTGCGGCGCGCCGGGCTGCTGCAACTTGGCGCGCACCGCCTGCAAGTCGATCGGCGTGGACTTGGTGCGATGACCCGATTGCTCTGCGCCTTCCACCTTCGCGCTGCGCGCTTCGGCGGACACGTCTGTGGCCCTGGTTTCCATGGGAATTTGATCTGTGTCTTCCACCTTCGCGCTTCGCGCCTCCACCTTCGCGCCGCGCGCTTCGGCGGACAAGTCTGTGGCCCTGGGTTTCTTCGGCGTCATCGGTGGCACACCGAGCAGCTCGTCAGCGCGGCCACGCCCGCGATCTTGTATTCCTGCACCAGCCGCGCGCCGAGGTCGGCCTGCGCTTCCGTGGGCACGTAACCCATCGTCGTGATCTGATCGATCGGCCGCACGTAGCGCGCCGGATCGCGGTGGCAGTCGAGACACCATTCCATCTGCAGCGACTTGGCCTGGAACAACAGCGGCATGCGGTCCACGCGGCCGTGGCAGGTTTCACAGCCGACGCCCTTGCGGACGTGGATGCTGTGGTTGAAGTAGACGAAGTCCGGCAGGTCGTGCACGCGGATCCAGTTCAGCGGTCGATCATCGCGGAAGCTGGCGCGCACCGGCTCTAGGTACGGGCTGGTGTTCCAGATCTGCGAGTGGCAGTTGATGCAGGTCTTAGTGGGCGGAATGCCGGCCGACGGCGAAATCTCGACCGAGGTGTGGCAATAGCGGCACTCGATCCCGATGCCGCCGGCGTGATGCTGGTGGCTGAACTGCACCGGCTGCTCGACGAATTGATTCGCGCTGGTGACGAAATCGGATCGCTGCAGTGTGAGCACGGCCCAGCCGAGCCCGAGCACCACAAACACGATCGCGATCACGCTGGCTTTCGACCAGGCGTTGGCGCTTTTTGGGAATACCTGCGACATGCGTTACCTGAGGACCCTTGGGTGTCGTGCGAATCTGCGTTTTTCGTTGGCGAGCCGGCGCGGTGCGACCCGAGCCACTACCGATGCGGGCTGTGCCGTCTTTGGCCCAAACCTGCCAACTGTACCCCGAATTTCATAGCAGTAAAGTCTTGTGAAAAATTTCTCAAACTCAATTGTATGTGCGGCTGAACCGTAAAAACAAGGGACCACAAAGCCGACAAGTTCGGTCGGCTTTATGCCAGCGCATTGTCGACCGAGAAAGTTGCGTCGACCCGGTGGAGCGCGACTCCTTTCGCACTTGACGAGCCATCGGCCAGTGTCATACATACTCGCTGCGGACGGGGCCAATCGGCACCGTGCCTGCGGCGGCGCCCAATGACGGGTGCGTCAACCACCCGAAGGGATGCCAAACCCCTAACGTTCCCAGTCGTCAAGTAACGTCCGCGTTTTCATGGGGCAGCACGCCGACCACGTCGGCGCCTCGCCTCTCGAGGAGACGGCATGACCGATGTAGATGTGCGGGTCGGACAGCGGATGGAAGTCGTGGGCGGCCTCGCGCGCCTGATCGAGAACGGTGAGGTCATTCGCGAGCTCGCGATCCAGGAGCTCCCGCAGGCCTTCATCCAGTGGCAACTCGACTACAAGCGGCGCGTATACGACGCCATCGAAAAAGACGAATACATCGCGTTCAATGCCGGGCATCTTCCGGTGGTCGCCACCCTGAACGACGAAGGCATCATCCCCAACCTGGCGAACAAGGGCATCGGCTTCACGCCGAAGGACGAGTACATCGAGCACTATGTGAAGCTGGTCGAAGATGCCGTCGAGCAGATCATCAAGC
>JALDXK010000419.1:0-5750 GCA_032155105.1 Acidobacteriota bacterium | reverse complement strand
TAGCCGGCCGGGATGCGCATGCCCATGCCTTCCGGGAAGCGGCGGATCGAACCGCCTGGCGAGAAGCCGCCCATGCCGGCAGACATGCCCTGCGGGCGCGGCCGATAGTTGGGCCCTGGATCCTTCCGCTCCTCCGGCGGCAGCGGACGTCCGCCCTCTTCGCCGTCGGGAATCTGGAAGCAACACGCCATTTCGAACGGCGGCGTCGGCCGCGGAGCGTTGGCGGCGGGCTTCGGACCGAACATGCGGTTGAGCATCATCTGCTGCCGCTGCTTCGCTTGCGCCTCAGCCACTTCCTTCGGCGCCAGCAAATAGAGGAGCAAGTGATGCACGGCACGGCGGTCTCCGGGCCGAATCTCCCAGTCCGTAATGAAGCGATCCTCAGCGAAGTTCGCCGGGACTACCAGGTACTGGTATGGAATTTCCCCGGTCGCCGGAATCGGATAGTCCTCCGTCATCGACAACACCGCGTCGGGCGTGCCGATGTTCCATTCATCCGTATAAACCGGTGTAGGCGGCAAATCCGACGCCGTGCCCTCAGGCGCACCGGCCGCAACCCACTTGGTAATCGTCTCCTTGTGCGCGACGCTTAGCCCGCGCGCACCGACGAAGGTGCCGTAACGCGGATCAGCATGCCACGGCGGCATCGTGCCGTCGGCAACCTTGCTCGCGATCGCCTTCGCCCAAGGACGCGCGTCCTTGTAGGTGAGCAGCGACATCGGCGCAATGTCGCCGGGCCGATGGCAGGACGTGCAATTCGCGAAGAGAATCGGCGCGATGTCCTTCGTGTAGGTGGGCGCAGCTGAGGCCTGCTGCGCAGAGGCCGAGGGGACGACGTACAAGGCGCCAACCAGGGCCAGCGCCGGAACAACGACTTTCCGCATCATGTGGGCTCCAGCAAAAAGAGTGCGTTTGACGGCGAACCAATAGGTTAGCGCATCGCCGTGCCTGCGGCGCGCGCCCGCTGCATACCTTTGACGGACGGCGTGCGGTTTGGGGTCCGTTGGAGCGACAGCTCGAATGCGGAGGCCGCCTCTGAATTCCGGCCTGATTCCAGCAAGAGCTCGGCGTAGAACTCCGGCGCCGGCTTGAACGGATCGGCCGGCCCTGAAGGCGCCGCGAGCGATAGCTCGATGTCCACCGCCTCCTTTGCCAGCTTCAAGGCCTCGTCTTTCTGGCCCCGGGCATGCCGGATGAGCGCGCCCACCTGCTTCTCCATGACGGCGACGTACTTGGCGTTGAACGCGTTCTGGGCCGCGTCGAGCTTCTCGCGCGCGCCACGCAACTGCAGTTCGGCGGCCTCGGCAGCTTTCAGGTCGCCGCGCTTCGCGGCGGCGTAGCCGGTGATGAAAATCCAGACGTTGCTGTCGGGCATCTGCATCCCCGGCATGCCGGCGTGCGCATCGTGCGCACCTGTTGCACCTGTTGCACCTGTTGCACCCGTTGCACCCGCGAGTGCGTTCCAATCTTCCGTTTCGAGAATCTGACGCGCGCGCATGCCGAGATAGCCGTTGCGAATGCCGGCATTGGTCGGATTGCGATCCGTGGCCTGCTTCGCCGACTCGACGTTCTGTTTCGCCTCGTCGGTGTTGCCAAGCATCAGGTTGGCGTAGTGCAGCCAGCCGAGGGTGTGGAAGTCTTCACGGCCCTCGGCGAGTTTCATCCGCGTGTTGAGATCGACCGCCGCCTTGTACGCCACGATATTCGACGTGCGCACCTCGGGCCACATGCCGAGTTGTAGGAAAATGTGCGACGGCATGTGGAGCGCGTGCGCGGCGGACGGCGCGATGCCCGCGTACGATCGCGCCGCGGGCAGGCCGAGCGGCGCGTGATCGGGGTCGTCGAACGCGTGGATGATGAAGTGCGCCGCGCCCGGGTGCTTCGGGTTCTCCGCAAACACCTTCTGCGCGATCGACGCCGCCAGCGCCTGCCGGCGGAAGCCGCGATCGGTCGGGCGCACCGTGCCCAGCAGCGACAGCGCATACCACGTGGCGACTTCGTGATCACTCGGCCACTGCGCGTACATCGCGCCCATCGCGTTCGAGTACGCCGTGTCGCGCGCCAGCTTCTCGCCCGGCGAGTAATACAGAAGATCGATGGCGCGAAGGAACGCCTTCTCCTTCTCGGTCTTCACCTTTGCGAGACGGCCGGCGAGCGTCGGCGCGATCTTCTCGAGGATCGCTTTCGCCGCCGCGGTGTCCTGCTGTGCCCACAACGGATGGTTGTGGCTCATCGCCTCGCCCCAGTACGCCATTACGAACGTGGGATCGATCTGCTGAGCCCGCCGGAACGCCACTGCCGCTTCATCGAACTGAAAGCTATGAAGGCTCTTCACGCCTTCGAGGAACGCCGGCTGCGCCGCCGGCGCGCCGGACGTCGGGAAGGTAACGGTGCCAAGCTCCTGGGTGTGCACGGGAGCGATGAACAGGGCGATAGCGATCACGCAGGCGCGGGTCATGGTCGTGGGCATCACAGCCTCCGGTTGCGATCACGGAGCCTAGCATTTCGCCGACGCGACAGGCACCCCGTCCTCGAGCTTGACATCTGATGCGTGATGCGTGATGATGGGTGCCGTGAGGACAACCTTGGACATCGACGACGACGTCTTGCTTGCGGTGAAGGAAATTGCTGCGGCGAATCGGGTGCCGGCGGGCAAGGTGTTGTCGAGCCTGGCCCGGAAAGGCCTGGAACGACCCAAGCGCAGCGCGAAGGTGCGCAACGGCGTGCCGCTATTGCCGGCCCGATCCGCCGGCGCACCCGCATTGACGGTCGAACTAATCAACCAACTACGAGACGACGAGTAGGCGCGTGACGGCACTCCTGGATGTCAGTGTGCTCATCGCGCTGTTCGATCCAAGCCACGTCCATCACGAGATGGCGCACGACTGGTTTGCGGATCAGAAGGCGGACGGGTGGGCGACGTGCGCAATCACCGAGAATGGGCTCGTACGGATTCTCACCAGCCCGACTTTCACCAACCCGCCGCATCGCGCCGCCACCATCATCCCGATGCTGGCGACCCTGCGGGCCAGCGGCGGGCACGTCTACTGGCCAGACACCATCTCCCTTTGCGACGAGAAGGTCTTCGACCCCGCGTACATCCGGGGACCCAAGCAGGTGACGGACGTCTATCTTCTCGGATTGGCGGTGTCGGCCGGCGGCGCACTCGCGACCTTCGATCGCAGCATCCACCTGGGAGCCGTCAAGGGCGCCACGCGCGATCACCTGCTGGTGATCAGCGCTGTTCCAGAGGGATCCACGGCTGCGGGTATGTAGGACCCGTGTAGTCCGCGCGCGGGCGAATCAGGCGGTTGTTGGCGATCTGCTCGAGCACGTGCGCCGTCCACCCGCTGATGCGGCTCACCGCGAAGATCGGCGTGTAGAGATCGATCGCGATGCCCATCGTGTAATACGTCGACGCTGAGTAGAAGTCGACGTTCGGATACAGCTTCTTCTCGCCCTTGACCAGCGCCTCGATGCGCTCGCTCATCTCGAACCACTTGGTATTGCCGGCCTTCTGGCCGAGCTCCTTCGACATCCGGCGCAGGTGCGTCGCACGTGGATCCTCGGTGTTGTAGACCCTGTGGCCGAAGCCGGAGATCTTTTCCTTCCGCGCCAGCTTGCCCTTCACGTACGCATCGATGCGATCCGGCGGCGCGTCCTGGCCGATCTCGATCAGCATCTTCATCACTTCCGCGTTC
This sequence comes from Acidobacteriota bacterium, assembly GCA_032155105.1. Classification (GTDB taxonomy): domain Bacteria; phylum Acidobacteriota; class Vicinamibacteria; order Vicinamibacterales; family UBA2999; genus 12-FULL-67-14b. The sequence goes on along the minus strand of JALDXK010000419.1, from coordinate 2,049 downwards.
GCCCCGCCGTGCAGCGGACCTTTCAACGCGCCGATGCCGGCCACAATCGCCGAATGCATGTCGGTGAGCGTCGCCGCCGCGACGCGCGCGGCAAACGTCGACGCGTTGAGCTCGTGATCGGCATGCAGCGTCAGCGCGATGTCCATGGCCTTGATCGCGGTCGGGTTGGGGCGCGTGCCGAACAGCAGGTAGAGGAAGTTCGAGGCGTGCCCCATCGCCGGGTCCGGCGCAATCGGCCCACCGCCCTGCTGCATGCGGCCCCACGTGGCGACGATGCTCGCGATCTGGCCGGTGAGGCGCACCGCCTTGCGATACGACGCCTGGTACGAATTGTCGTGCGCGTCAGGATCGTAGTGGCCGAGGGCCGAGGTGAGCGTGCGCAGCGCGTCCATACCGTCCGACGGAGGCAGCATTTTCATCAGACGTAGGATCGGCTCGGGCAACGGGCGCGCCGCGGCCAGCTGTGTCTGCAGGTCGCCGAGCTCGGCGCGATTGGGCAGGCGGCCGTGCCACAGCAGGTAACAGGTTTCTTCGAAGGTCGCGTGGCGCGCCAGCTCGTGAATGTCGTGCCCGCAATACGCAAGCACGCCGCGATCGCCGTCCAGGAAACAGATCCGTGAGGTGGTGGCGACGACGTCTTCGAGGCCGCCCTTGGGTTTTTCCGTCGTGGCCATATCAGAGGAATCTTATCTTGAAGCAAGATAGGGCGCCATGAAGCGCTTCCTGCTCGTCTCCGCACTGCTGTTGGCCGCACCGGCGCTTGTCGCGCAAGCGCCCCTCGATTCCGCCACTCTTGCCCGCAACCGGCATGCCGCGCTCGTGGCGCTCGATCGCTACCTCGAGACGTGGAACTCGCGTGACCCGGCGGTGTGGGCCACGTCGTTGCACTTCCCACACGTGCGCCCCGGACCTGGCGCGTTCGAGATGACGCGATCGCCGGAGGAGTACGCCAAGGGCGTGAACTTCGAACAGACCCTGAAATCCGGATGGCACCATAGCGAATGGGTGGTGCGCGAGGTGCTGCAAATCGGCGAAGACAAGGTGCACGCCTTCGGCTCGTGGCAACGCTACACCGCCGACGACCAGCCGCTCGCCGGCAGTGACATCACCTACATCATCACGCGCATCAACGGCCGCTGGGGCGTGCAGGCGCGCTTCGCAGCGGGCGTGACCGGCGTGACGCCGGACGAGCGGAGGCAAAGTGCCGCGGCGGGGATGGCGGCCGTGAAGGAGTTCTTCAGCGCGTGGAACACGCACGACCCGGATCGGCTGGCCGCGGCGATTCATTACCCGCACGTGCGGGTCGCCGACGGGCTGGTGGAGACCTGGCGCACCGCGCAAGAGTTCGCCGCCGGCCGCGAGCCGGGCCGCCAGAGAACGTGGCACCAGACGCGCGTCGATTCCACGCGGGTCGTGCAGATCACTCCAAACGGCGTCAACCTGCTGGTGTCGTTCAGCCGTCTGGGGCGCGGCGGCACCGTGCTATCGACCGACGAGGGCGTATTTCTCGCCGTGCTCCGCGACGGCGCGTGGAAGATCCAGGCCCGTTCGACGATGGGATCCTAGCGGGCGGAGTCCCGACCGGTCGGGTGGCTCGCGCCGGCGTCCATCACACCATCCGTCCCGCCGCGGCGCGCCGTCGGCGGCAGTGTGGTACGTTTCCGTGATGCGCCGAATCTGTCTCCTTGCCGCGTTGATTGTCGCCTGCGTCCCGTTTGTGCAGGGGCGTGCACCCGAGGTCGCCTGGCCGCAGTTCCGCGGCCCGCAAGGTGCCGGCGTCCTGATCGACGGCAAGCTCCCCACGACGTGGTCCACCAGGGACAACGTCGCGTGGAAGGTGGACGTGGAGGGACGCGGCTGGTCGTCGCCAGTCGCGTGGAACAACACGGTGTTCGTGACCTCCGCGATTAGCGGCGGCAAGTTCAAGGAACCGTCGACTGGCATTTACGGCAACGACTACGTGGCCGAACTGGCGAAGCAGGGGTTGCCCGAAGACGAAGTGGTCAAGCGCGTGGTCGCGCGCGACATCGAGCTCACCAGCGAGAGCGG
>JALDXK010000418.1:0-5759 GCA_032155105.1 Acidobacteriota bacterium | reverse complement strand
AACGCCGGCCTGTCACGCCGGAGGCCGCGGGTTCGAGTCCCGTCCACCCCGCCATAACTCACGCTAGATCAAGGACTTGCGGATCTAGCGATCTTCCGTCTCCAAAATGATGTCTCCATGACGATGGGAGAATCGCGAGGACTCGGGTGGACGGCAGTGAACGAACCGAGCGATGTAACTGCCTCTGACTCAAGCGCTTGACACCAGAAGTCGCGCGCCATCACCAACTTAGACAAACGTCTCGCTTCAGGTTCGAGTGCGAGTCCCGTTCACCACTTCGCCCGTATGTCCTGCTCAGTGCGAGTCCCGTCCACCTGCGTCCGCGTCGGCTCCGTCGGCGATTATCATTGCGCTCATCACATGGAGACTCGATGATGCGTAGCTGGGTCGCCGGACTTCGCATGATGCGCCGATGGATCACGCTCTCTGAGATTCGGCTGGCCCTGCGCCTGATTGCCAAACAGCCCATCCTGTCCATCACCGTCGTCCTCGCGCTGGCCACCGGCATCGGCCTGGCGACCATCGGCTTCACGCTTCGTGAGGCCATCCTCCATGGCCAATTGCCCTTTGCCAACGGCGATCGGTTTGTCCGGCTCGTGTTGCATTCTGAAGCCGAGGACAACGTCCAACTCGACCTGGATGCGTATCACGCGATTCGCGACACCTCCAGGAGCTTTGCGCACCTCGGTGCGGTAGGCGACGGCGAATACGCGCTCGAAGGCGAGGACGGCACCGTGGAGGCGATCCGCGTCAACCTGGTGACGCCGCGGTCATTCCAGTTTCTTCCGGCCGTGCCGATCATCGGCCGCGTGCTCGCCGTCGAGGACGGTGCGCCCGGCGCTGAGCCCGTCGTGCTGGTGCGCGAAAGTCTCTGGCGCCGGCGATTCGGTAGCAGCCCATCGATCTTGGGTGAGCCGATTCAACTGTCCGGGTTAAAGCGAACGGTCGTCGGCGTACTTCCGGACGCGTTCAAGTTCCCGTCTGCAGGAGAGATTTGGGTGCCACTCGATGAAGCCACCCTAGGAGGCCGGGCCGGCGCCTCCGGCGCGTCAGAACTCACGGTGTTTGGAGTCCTGCGCGATGGGCTCGAGAAGAACGGCGCGACGGCAGCGCTCAGCGCCTATGCGCGGCCCGAGCAACCGGGCCAACCCGGCACCGCGACCACGGTTCGCGCGCTGCCGTTCACCGGCGATGACGACACCTTCAACCTGGTGATGTCCGGTTTGGTCGCGGTGCTCGTACTGGTCCTGCTCGTCGCGGCCTCGAACATCGCCTCACTCGTCTCGGCTCGAACCTGGTCGCGCTCGTCCGAGTTGGCGGTGCGTACGGCGCTTGGCGCCCGTCGCTCGCGCCTGGTCGGCCAGCTGTTTGTGGAGGTCGCCATTCTCAGCGTGATCGCGTCGGTGATCGGACTGGTCTTTGCGCAAGTCGCGCTTACCTATGTGGCCGGGATGATCGGCGACATCCCGTTCTGGATGACGTTCGATCCCACGATCCGGACGATGGTGTTCGTGGTGGCGCTGGCCCTTCTTGTCAGCGTCGTGAGCGGGCTGGGGCCCGCGCTCAAGGTCACGAGTGTGAATCTGAATGGGGCATTGCATGCCCATGGCCGCGGATCGGCGGCAGGCGGCTTTGGTAGCGCGGGCCGTGTCCTGGTGGTGGAGGTTGCGCTCTCGGTCGCGCTGCTGAACTGCGCCCTGGTGACGGCGCGCGCGCTGGCGTCGTACATCGACGACATTCCCGCGCTGCCGAAAGGACGAGTGCTGACGGCGCGACTGAGCGGCGACCAGTCGAAAGAAACCCGTGATCGCCTCATGGCCGCGATTCGCGCGTTACCAGGGGTCGTATCGGCCGGCGCCGCCAGCCATCTGCCTCGCCTCGACCCCGCAGCGATGCCGATCGTGACCGAACCGCTCAACGGCCAATCGCAAGCACTGACCGGCTCGGCGCCGACGACAGAGGTGAGCGACGGCTTTCTCGAGAGTATCGGAGGCCGGACGATGGCGGGCAGGTCGTTCACGGCCACGGATTTCCTGGCCGGCGCCGCGCCAGTGGCGATCGTCAATCAGCCGTTCGTCGATCGTTTCTTCAACGGCCGCTCGCCGGTTGGCCGTCGTGTGAAAGTGTTGACGGAGGGATGGCGCGAGATCGTTGGGGTGGTCCCGGAGCTTGGCGTGAGCGCCGGCGATCGCAGGAGTGCGGCTGGTTTATACATCCCGCTGCCGGATCGGACGCCGTTGCTGCACATCGCGATTCGAACGGCAGGCAATCCGAACACCACCGCAGGTCCGCTCCGCAGGGCCGTGGCGGAAGTCGATCCGAAGGCCGACCTGCGCAGCATCCAGTTGCTCGAAGACGTCGGCCGGGCGCAGCGTTCGTTCCTGTCCGGCATGGCTTCGGCGATGACGGCGCTCGGCGTGATGGCGCTGTTGCTGTCGGTCGTCTCGATCTACGCGCTGCTCTCGTTCCTGGTCACGCGCCGCACGCGCGAGATCGGTATTCGCGTGGCGCTCGGAGCGCGACGTTCGCACGTGCTCGCCACCGTGGCTGGCAGCGCCTTCGCGTTGCTCGCTGTCGGCACCGCGCTTGGGACCATCGTTGGTGTGATGCTCGCTGGTTTCCAGTCCGTGATGCTGATCCGGATGCCCGACGTTGGCGTGATGACGCCGACGATCGTGATCGGCGCGCTGGCGCTCGCCAGCCTTGCCGCCGCGTGGTTGCCGACGCGGCGGGCACTCGCCATTCGCCCGTCAGAAGCGCTCGCCAGCGAGTAGTTTCCGCAGAGCACTGTGCCGGCACGCGCGAGACGACGATCAACGCCGACGGTTCTCCGGACACAAAAGTCGCCGTCTGGGTCAGATCAGCGTCGCGTGTGAGAGTCGTTCGCGAACCCTGCATTGGGTGCAGGCGTGGTTGGCGCTTTGAACTGGGGTGCGGATGATACCGATGGATTCCTTCAGACCTTGATTTGGATTCCAGAACGAAAGAAAATGGAAGCATGAAGACCACGATTGATATTCCCGAGCGCGAGCTGAAGGACGCGATGCGTTTTACGAAAGCCAGGACCAAACGGGAGGCGGTGGTCAAGGTCCTCGAAGAGTTCAATCGCCGCCGCCGCATGGCGGAACTGGTCAAGTATGCCGGCAGTTTCAGCGACAGGTTCCCGACCAACGACGAGATCGAGGCAGTCGACACCGTTCGCGACGGGGTACTCCATGGCCGTCCTCGTCGATAGCTCTCTGTGGGTCCATCAGCTTCGCAAGCGGGGCGACCCGGCGAAGCGGGATCGCGTGAACGCGTTGCTGCAGAACGGCGAGGCCGCATGGTGCCCAGCTGTGCGGCTCGAACTGTGGCGCGGCGTCACCAACGATGCCGAACGAAAGACACTTCGCCGCTACGAGGCGCTGCTGCCCGACTATGCGATCTCGGTTGAGGTGTGGGAGCGGGCAATCGGACTCGCCGATCGCGGGCGGGACGCCGGCGTGACCGTTCCCCTCGCCGACCTTGTGATCTTTGCGTGTGCGAAGGTACACGGGCTGGAGGTTGCGCACGACGACGTGCATTTCGACGAGCTGACGAAACTGGAGGCGTAGTGTCAGGGCGACCTCACCAGAAAATTTTCATCGCCAGCAACAGGAACGCCGCCAGCAGGCCGGCAATCGTGTGATGCTCGCGGTTGTGCAGCGCGCGCGCCCAGCTGAAACGGCGCGCCATCGGCGCGGCGCGCTTCTCGGCATACGCGTCATAGGCATCGCCAAACTTCTCCCGAAGATGCGCTTCCTCGCTGCGCATCGCCGCCGTCAGCGTGAGCAGCAGGTACGAGACCACGATCACGGCGACGACGAGGTGATTGGCGGCGATCGCGAAGCCGATGCCAAGCAGTGACGAGCCGAGATACAGCGGATGCCGCGTATATCGGTACGGCCCCGAGCGCGTCACTTCCTTACTCTTCTCGAGATGCCCGGCCGCCCACAACCTCAGCAACTCACCGATCACCGAGATCACCGCGCCGACCGCCAGCGTCCTCGACGTCGGCGTAGCAAGCCACAACGCAACGGCCGCGAACACGAACCCGAGAAACACGCGCCACCGCGCAAGGAAATTCACGTGCGAACTCCATCGGCTCGTCCGCCGAAGCCACGGCGAAGGCGGAAGCCTTGGCGGAGGCGCGTCATTACGGGCGGCCCGATCGCAGACGCCGCTCGGCCGCGGCGATCACCTGGTCGACGCTAATCTCGTTGATGCACGGCGCGCCGCGCAGGCACTGCCGCTTGTGATGGCACACGCACGTGTCGGCGCGCGAGAGCACCTCGTCTCGTGGTTCCCACGGTCCATTGCGTGCCGGGCGCGTTGGCCCGAACAGCCCGACGATCGGCGTGGCGACCGCGGCGGCAATGTGCAGCGGGCCGGTGTCGCCGGAGATCACCAGCGCCGCGGACTGCATCAGCGCCGACAAGTCCGACACGGAGGTCGGCGGCGCGGGCGTGGCGGCGCCACCGGAGGCGTCCGCCACCGCTTGTGCGAGGTCGTGTTCACGCGGCCCCCACGTGATCAGCGTATGCAGCCCGGTGAGTTCCCGCAGCGTCTTGGCGACCGCGCCGAAGCGCTCCGGTGGCCAGCACTTGTTCGGCCACGCGGCCCCAGGGTTGATCACGATGTAGCCATTCGATCCGCCTGCCGACTGGATCGTTTTCACCATCTCCGCGGACGCCACCGGCTGCACCGACACCTCCGGCGGACCGGGCTCGACGCGCAGCGCCGAGAGGATCGACAGGTTCTTGCGGATGACGTGCCCGCCCTGGTCAGCGCTGACCCGCTCGGTGTACAGCCACGCCGCCAGCGGTTCGCGCAGGTCGTTTGACTTGAAGCCGATGACCCGCCTGGCGCCGCTCAGGCGCGCCCACGCGGCCGACTTGAACAAGCCTTGAAGATCCAGGGCGGCGTCATACCGCCGCGCCCGAAGGAACGACACCGCGCGCACGTAACCGCCCGTGCCCGCGAACGACACGGCGTCGGACGCGTCCACGTCCCTGGTGGCCCGGACGATGATGCGGCGGTGCAGGCCGGAGGCTAGCGCCAGCGTCGCGGAGTAGTTCTCCTCGACCAGCCACTCGAGCTCGGCGGCGGGGTACGCCTTTCGCAGAGCGTTCAGCACCGGCAGTGCGTGCACGATGTCGCCGAGCGCGCTGAGGCGGACGATGAGGATGCGATTCACCCTTCGACTCGCTTGCGCTCGCTCGGGCCGCGCCTTTCGTCTCGCGCAGGCTCGCTCAGGGCAGGTTTCCTGAGGCGTGCGAGCAGGTCCGACGTCGAGTGATCCTTCGGATCGCCGACAATGGCGATGCGGCCACCATAGGCGCGGACGGTGGCTCGCTCGGGCACCGTGTCCAGGGTGTAGTCCGTCCCCTTGCAGTGCACGTCGGGCTCGAGCAGTTCGAGCAGCGGCGTCACCGTGGGCTCCGGAAAGATCACCACGTAGTCCACGGCGCGCAGGGCCGCCACCAGCTCGGCCCGATCGGCCTGCGGCAGGATCGGCCGCGACGGGCCCTTCAACGCGCTCACCGACGCATCGTCGTTGATCGCGACCACGAGCCGATCGGCCTCGCGCCTGGCGGCTTCGAGATAGCGGATGTGGCCGACGTGAAGGAGATCGAAGCCACCGTTGGCGAACGCTATGGTGAGGCCGCGCGCACGGTCTCGCGCGACGCGTTCAACGAGCTCGGTACGATTGAGAATTTTTCCCATCCCTGGTGGGGGGG
>JALDXK010000417.1:0-5766 GCA_032155105.1 Acidobacteriota bacterium | reverse complement strand
CCCCCCCCCCACGACCTGCGGCAGGGGAAGGCCCTACGGTTGAGAGAGATACGGCCAGCGGGCCTTAGGATTCCACCAGCGTTAGCGCCGGGTCGACGCGAGCGGCGCGGCGCGCCGGCACGTAGCACGCGGCCATCGCGGTGAGGCCGAGCAGTCCGGCCGCGGCGATCATCGACCATGGATCCGATGGCGGCACGCCAAACAGCACCGCGGAGAGGGAGCGTGCAGCCAGCAGGCCGGCGACGAGCCCCAGGACGACACCGGCCAGGGTGATCACGCCGCCTTCCCGCATGACCAGCCGGATGATGTCGGCGCGGCTGGCGCCCAATGCGACCCGCGTGCCAAGCTCGCGCGTGCGCCGGCGCACGCTATAGGCCATCACGCCATAGACGCCAATGGCCGCCAGCGTGAGCGCAACCGCCGCGAATCCGCCGAGCAGCCGCATCGCCAGCTGCGTCACGGCCGTGGATGCCGCGGCGACATCGTCCATGGTGCGGGCGCGGTGCACGACGATGTTGGGTTCGAGCGCGCGGAGGGCGGTTCGCACCGCGGGCAACGCCAGCAGCGGATCACCGGTCGTCTTGACGAAGAGCGTCGACTGCGAATCCGAGAAACGGGCAAACGGAAAATACATGTCGGCGCGCGGCCGATCGGTGAGCGCGGCGCGGCGAATGTCGCCGACCACGCCGACGATCTCGAGCTCGGCGTCACCACCGCGCAAACGGCGGCCAATTGCGGACTCGCCTGGAAAATATTCGCGCGTGATCGATTCGCTGATGATCACAGGTGGCACGGCTACGGCCGCGTCACGATCTTCGAAGAGCCGGCCCTCTTTCAGTGGAATGCCGAGCGCCTGGAAATAACCGCCGGTCGACGATTGCCATCCCACGTCCGGCGGCTTCACGCCCGCGGGCGAAGGCTTGTCGACGCGCTCGAACGGCACCGTCCAGTTGTTGCCGGTGAGCGGCGTCACCGCGGCGACGCCGGCATGTTCGATCTCCGGCAGCGCATCGAGGGTGGCAAAGGCGCGCGCATACAGGTCGGCGCGCGCTTGCGGGGTCGGGTACCGCGCCACCGGCAATGCGAGCTGCATCGTGAGCACGTTGCTGCTGCGGAAACCAGGATCGACGGCAACCAGATTCGCGAAGCTGCGCAATGTGAGGCCGGCACCAACCAGCAGGATTCCCGCCAGCGCGATCTCCGCCACCACCAGCAGCGACGCCGCCCGCCTCGCACTCCCGCTCATCGTCGTGCCGCGCGTCACCGCGAGCGCCGAGCGTTGCTCGCCGCTGGCGAGGCTCATGCAGGCAATGCCGCCGAAGAGGAGCGCCGCCATCAGGGAGACGGCCACCGAGAAGAACACCACGGGCACATTGAGACCGACGCCGGCGAGTCCCGGGACCCGGGCGGTTTGCGGGACCATCGCTGCAAGCGCCGGCGCCAGCTGCCACGCGAGTAGTACGCCAAGAGCGCCGCCGGCGAGCGCGAGCACGAGACCTTCGACAAGCACCTGGGACATGAGGCGCGACCACGCCGCACCGAGCGCGGTGCGCACCGCCATCTCCTGGCGGCGGCCGAGCGATCGCGCCAGCAGCAGGTTGCCGACGTTGACGCACGCGATCAGCAGGACACATCCCACAGCGGCCAGGAGCAGCAGAAGCGGACGCTTGGTGTCGCCGACCAGCGCGTCGCGCAACGGTTCCACGTAGTACTGCGTGCCGCGATTCTGCTCGGGATACAGGCGCTCGAATTCAGCCGACAAGGCTTCGAATTCCAAGCGCGCCGCATCGGCAGTCTGCCCGGGTCGCAGCCGGCCGAGTGCGAGGATCCATCCACCCTGCCGCTGCCTGGGCGGCGTCGCGGGAAGTTTGAGAGGGGCAACCACCTGCGTCGGCGAGTTCGGCGGGAAATGGAAGCCACGCGGCAGCACGCCCACGACCATCGGGCGCCCGGCGCCAAGCTGGATGCTGCGCGAGAGGATGTTCGGATCGGATCCGAATCGCGTCTGCCACAATTCGTGACTGATCATCACGACCGGAGGCGCCTCCTGGCGCATGTCATCAGCACCGAACACGCGTCCCATCGCCGGCTGCACGCGCAGGGCCGCAAAGACTTCTGGCGTCGCGCCGAGGCCCTCGACGCGCATCGGCTCGTCGTCTCCGAAGAGCGTGCCCTGGAAGCCGCCGTAGGCGGCAACCTGTTCGAGCGATCGCTGGCGATCGCCGAGATCGAGGAGATCGCCTATGCCGATGAACTCCTTCGTGACGCCGGTCGCCAGGGCGCGATGCTTGAGGATCACCAGCGTGTCGGCGTCGGGCACCGGCAGGGGCCGCAACAACACGGCCTCGACCACTGCGAAGAGCGCCGTGTTGGCTCCAATGCCGAGCGCGAGTGTCAACACTGCGGCGGCGGCGAATCCAGGTTCGAGACGAAACAATCGCAGGGCACGGCGTACGTCTTGTCGCAGCATGTCGGGAACATTCCTTGGCCTGATGAAAGGCCTGGGGCGCCTCTCGGTGTCTAATCGGTGTAAATCGGTGGCCCACACGCGCCAGCAGTCCACCCACAATGCAGCGGTGGCGATCCGCAGGCGCAGTCCCCGCGGATGCTCCGCGCGCAAATCCTCGAGCGCGGGATGAAACAAGTCGCGCTCCGCTTCGCGCGGGAGGAAGCGTGCCCAGCCGCGTCGGAACTCAGGCATCGGACCACCGCAATTTCGCCGATGCGCGCGCGACGTGTTCGTAGAACGCGCGCGCCTCGTTCCAGCGCCGCGTCCCGTCGGGAGTGATCCGGTAATGCCGTTCTGTCACCGCCTGGTCGCCGACGGTCAGTTGTTCGTACCAGCCGTCGACCAGCCGCTCCTTCTCCATCCGCGCCATCAACTGGTAGAACGCCGGGCCGGTGCGGCGGATCCCATACGCCGACAAGGCTTGACGAAGCGCCCGTCCCGGCTGCGGGTCGATTCGCAACACGCCGAGCACGAGGAACTGGAGGTGGGTCAGGACGGGCAGCGCGGGTTTCGACATAATGCGATGTTATCTACGATCGGGTTAGACGGGGGTAGGGGCTGGAAAGTTGGCCCGGCTCGCCTTCGCTCATCCCGCATGCGTTGAGCTTCGGCGCGGCGTCGCGGCTCCCGCCGCGACGGACTAGAATCGCGGCGTGAACAAGCTGCTTCCTGGCACGCTCGTCCTGATCACCTGTGCCGCGGCCGCCGCGGCGCAACCCAACCAACCGGCGGCGATCAAGCCCACGGCATGGTTCGGGCTGACCCTGCCGAAGCCGGCGACGGCGGCGCCTGCCGTGAAGGTCGGCCCGCGCGCACCGCGTCCGGCCGAATCCGCGTCGTTGGCAAAGGCGGATGACCTCACGGGCGAGGCGATCAAGCGCGATCTCGAAACCATCGTGTCGATTGCGCACGCCGCGCGGACCGGGAAGGAGATCGGCAACGGGCAGATGTGGGGCCGCATCGCCGGCTTCCCGTCGAGCGATCGCGCCGTCGAGTGGACACTCGACCAGTTCAGAAAGGCGGGCATCAGCGACGTCAGGTCACAGACGATCGAACAGGATCCGAAGGCGTCGTTGTGGCTGCCGCTGTCGTGGCAGGTGCGCCTGCTCGGCGATGCCGCGTTCGGACCTGGCACAGGCGACGTGATTCTCGAATCGGCGCTGCCGGTCGGGCCGTCGAATATTCCCGGCGGCACGCTGACGGCGCCTCTCGTCTACGTCGGCGCGGCGAGTCCAGCGGTGCTGCAGCACATCGACGTCAAGGGCAAGATCGCCGTGCAGTTGATCGTGCCGCAAGGCCACATGTTGTTCGAGCGCGGCGCGGTCGACGCGCGCGCCGAGGCGCTCGTGAAGCGCGGCGCAGTGGGCGTGTTCAACCTCGTCCGCCTGCCGGGGAACGAGCTGTCGCGGGACTTCACCGACTGCGGCAACCCGTGCTTCAACATCGGTGGCCGTGACGGCTGGTTCCTCGAAGCGGTGCTCGACCGCGCCGCGCAGGCGGGCGTGCAAGACAGGCTGCGGGCGAAGATCGATCTACAGACGCGCACCTATCGCGGCCTCAAGGCGACCAACGGCGTTGCGGTGATTCCCGGCAGCAGCGAACAGGCCATCGTCCTCAACGCGCATGCCGACGGCTGGTTCGACGGCGCCGGCGACAACGGCGACGGCCTCGCGGTGCTCGTCGCCCTCGCGCGGCACTTCGCGAAGCCGCAGCACAAGCCTCAGCGCACGCTGGTGTTCGTGGCGAGCGCCGGGCATCATACGCCCGGCATCAACGGCCCGCGCAGCTTCCTCAACGCCAATCCCGCGCTGGCGAAGAACGCGGTGCTGCTCGTCAACATCGAGCACGTCGCGCAGCGCAACTTCTCCCCGGCCCGGACCACCTCGGCCGACGGGTATCGCGAGGCGGTGGCGGACTCAGGTGAGGCGCCGATCGCCGTGGGCGTCACCAACAATTCGCCGCTGCTGCAGGAGCTCGTCGACGTCGGCCCGGCCCGTTTCGGCGTGAATTTCATCTCGGAACGGTCGACGTTCCAGAGCGGCGAAACCGGCGGCTGGGCGTCGCTGAACGTCGCGAAGGTGAGCGTCATGCAGGCGCCGCCCCTGTATCACACCACCGGAGAGGTGCTCGACGTCATCTCCACGCCCGGGCTTGAACGGATCGCCCGTTTTCTAGCATTCTTTGTGACTGCGGCCGATAGGGCGCCGCGCGAAAGGATCAATCCGTGAGACGTGTAACCATCCTGGGAATGCTCGTCCTCGCCGGCAGCGTGTCGATCGCGCTGAAGGCCGCGACGCAGCCGGCGACATCGCAGCCAACGGCCGACGCGATCACCGTCGAGAAAGTGAAAGACAACCTGTTCGTGCTGCGCGGCGGCGGCGGCAACACCGCCGTCTTCGTCACCGCGAAAGGCGTGACCCTCGTCGACACCAAGAACCCCGGCTGGGGCCAGCCGCTGCTCGACAAGGTGAAGACGGTCACCGACAAGCCGGTGACGACCGTGATCAACACGCACGTGCACTTCGATCACGTCAGCGGCAACGTCGCGATGCCGGCCAACGCCGAGATCGTGGCGCACGCCAACACGGCCAAGGGCATCGCCACCCCGAACCCGGTGTCGGGTCTTGGCGGCGGCCAGGCGAACGTGTTCAAGGACAACCCCGGCAAGGGCATTCCGAAGCGCACGTTCACCGACAAGCTGACACTGGGCTCGGGCGCCGATCAGATCGATCTCTATTACTTCGGCCCGGCGCATACCGGCGGCGACGCGTTCGTGGCGTTCCCAGCGCACCGCGCGATGCACGTCGGCGACGTGTTCCCGAACAAGGGCCTGCCGATCATGGACAAGAACAACGGCGGCTCCGGCGTCGAGTACGCCAACACGGTGCGCAAGGCGGTGAAGGGCGTGCCGAACATCGACACGATCATCAACGGCCACACGCCGGCCAACACCACGCCGGCCGACATGATGCAGTTTGCTGACTTCGTCGGCGAGTTCGTGGCGCACGTGCAGGCCGGGAAGAAGGCCGGCAAGGCGCCCGAACAGATCGCGAAGGAGTGGACCACGCCTGGCAAGTTCGCGGGCTTCAGCCCCGCCCCTCCGATCGAACGGGTCACGGCGTACGTGAACGTGATCCTGGGCGAGACGAAGTAGCGACGACGCGACGGCTTAACACGAAGGACACAAAGGACACGAAGGCGCCGTTCGCTGGCGGCGCTTCGCGCCGCGACGCAGTAGAACACCGCGACAAAATGAG
>JALDXK010000416.1:0-5770 GCA_032155105.1 Acidobacteriota bacterium | reverse complement strand
CCCTCCGTGTCCTCCGTACTCCTCCGTGTCCTCGGAAGCTCGATTCTTCAACCACCCCATGCTTCGAGTCGCGCAGCACATCCTGGCGCGTTCTCATTTCGCACCTCCGGTTGTGGCGATCGTCATCGCCGCCGCTCGACGGACGGCCTGCCTGATGCGGACGTAGGTGCCGCAGCGGCAGATGTTGCCGTTCATCGCCGCGGCGATCTCGTCGTCTGATGGACTGGGATTGCGGGCGAGCAGTGCCGCGCAGCTCATGATCTGCCCCGCCTGGCAGTAGCCGCATTGCGGGACGTCGATTTCTTCCCAGGCGCGCTGTGCCGGGTGGTCGCCGTTGGCGGCGAGCCCTTCGATGGTGGTGACCTTGCGGGCGCCGACCTTGCCGGCCGGCACTGAGCAGGACCGCGTCGCGACGCCATCGAGATGCACGGTGCAGGCGCCGCAAAAGCTGCCGCCGCAGCCGAACTTGGTGCCAACCAGATTGAGGTGATCGCGCAGGACCCAGAGCAACGGAGTCTCCGGGTCAACGTCGAGTTGGACGGCGCGGTTGTTGATGGTGAGCGACATGACGGCCATGCCGGTGTATACGCTGCACCACCGTGTTTGGGCGCTGAAGGCAACCCGATGCTTTACCGAGGTTTGCCGATCTCGCCGGTTTGGGACGAAAACTGTGATTGGCGTTTCTCTATACTGGAGGACTGTGAGCAAGTTTCAGGTCGGGGAATGGAGCGTGCACCCTACGCTCAATCGGCTGTCGCGCGCGGGACAGGAGGTGCGCGTCGAGCCGAAAGTGATGCAAGTGCTCGAACTGCTCGCGGGCACGCCCGGCGAGCTGGTGACGCGCGACACGCTCGTCGCCAGGGTGTGGCCCGACGTCTTCGTGTCGGACGACGTCCTGCATCGGGCCATCCGTGAGCTGCGCCGCATCTTCGGCGACGACAGCAGCAACCCGACCTACATCGAGACGATTCGCAAACGCGGCTATCGATTGATCGCGCCAGTGCAGCGCGCGCCGGTCGAGGCTCCGGTGCCCGTCGCCATTCCGCAAGCCGCCCCGCAACCGCGCCGCTCGAACGTGTTCATGGCCGCCGCATCGATCACCCTGGCCGCCGCGCTCGGCGCCGTGGTCTATGCGCTCGCGTCTCGGCCGGCGGAAACTGAATCGGCATCGGACTCGATACGCTTCGTCGCGATGACGTCGGCCTCGGTCAACGAAACTGATCCGGCCCTGAGTCCGGACGGGGCGCGGCTCGCCTTTGCGATGCGCCCCGATCCATCCAACCCGCGCGAATCCGCGCCTGCCGACATCTACATCACCACCGGCGCGGGACGCACGCCTGAACGCGTGATCGCACACCCCGCCGACGATCGCTATCCGTCGTGGTCCGCAGATGCCTCGGCCCTTGCCTTCATCCGCCTCGACGCCGCCACCTGCGACGTGATGCTGTTCACCTTTGCCGATCGCCGCGAACGGCGCGTGGGCGCGTGCGGCAACTTCGAGGAGCCGCGGGTGAGCTGGTCGGCGGATGGCGAGTGGCTGGTCGAATCCTTCGCGCCCGGTCCCGATCCCATTCGGGGCTGGCAGATCGCCCGCATCTCGACCCGGACCGGCGTGCGCGAGGAACTGACGCTGCCCAACCCCGGCACGCTCGGCGACTACTCGCCGTCCGTGTCGCCCGACGGCACGCGCATCGCGTTCGTGCGCGGCCTCAACGGCGCGACTGCCGACCTTCACATCGTTCCCTTCGCCGGCGGCACGCCCGTGCGTGTGACCTGGGACAACCAGGACGTGGTCGGCGTCGACTGGAGCGCCGACGGTCACTCACTCTTCTATTCCACCGATCGCGCCGGCGGCTACACGGTGTGGCGCGTACCCGTCGGCGGTGGTACCCCCCAGCTCGTGGTCGGCGGCGCGGCGAAGCTCAAGCATCCATCGGTGTCGCGCGCGAGCGGCCGCGTGGCCTACGAGAGCTGGTCGTACGAGATCAACCTGTGGGAATCGCCGATCACCGATCGACTGGATCTCGAAGGCGATCTCTCGCCGACCCTCCGCCCGCTGATTCGCACCTCCGATCAGTGGAATCACTCGCCGGATCTTTCACCTGATGGGACACGCGTCGCGTTCATCTCCACGCGATCGGGCGGTGCGGAGTTGTGGACCAGCGACCGCGACGGCGCCGACGCCAGGCAGCTCACCACCTTCGGCCGCGCGGCCTTCCGCCAGCCGCGATGGTCGCCCGACGGGCGTAGCATCCTGCTCAGCGCCAGCGTGAACGGCCAACTTGATCTCTACGCGATCGATGCGGCCACCGGGACCTCGACCCAGCTGACCAACGACGAAGACGACGAGATGGCACCGTCGTGGTCGCACGACGGGACGTCGGTATTGTTCGGTGCGCGCCGATCGGGCACCTGGCAGGTGATGCGCATGTCGATCGCAGATCGCTCGCGCGAACAACTCACCACCGACGGCGGATACGCGCCGCAGGCGTCGCCCGACGGCAGGAGCATCCTCTTCACCCGCCTCGAACGCACCGGCGTATGGACGATGCCGGTCAGCGGCGGGGAATCACGGTTGCTCGTGCCCGGCGTGCGTGCCGCCGAAACCGCGAACTGGCGAGCCACGGCAACCGGCATCTACTACCTGGGTGCAACCGGCGATCAACCGGTGCTCCGCCGCGCGCCGCGGGGCGGCGGGCCCGGCGTCGACGTCGCGTGGATCGGCAATTACTCGTGGCCAGGCTTTGCCGTAACGGCCGACGGCTCACGCGTGCTGTACGCGCACTGGGATCGTCGCGAATCCAACATCATGGCGATGGACACGCAGGGTAAATAGCCTCCCGTCGCTTCACTGGCAAGCTTCCTGCTCTCCTGCTGACCGCGATGCCTCGCTGCCCTGAATCGTGGTCACAACCGTGCTGATTCCTCTGAGCCTCGCGATTGTTCTGTCCTCTCCTCTGGATCCACTCGTCACGTGCGCATTCCATACCGGGCAACCTGTGACGGGCCGTGTGACGGGCGCCATCGTCGAAGCACGCACCGGCGCGCCACTCGCCGCGGTGCTGGTGAAAGTGCAAGCCACCGGACAACAGGCGTTCTCCGATGCCGAGGGACGCTTCGCAATCGACGACGTGCCGCCGGGTCCGCAAACGCTCGTCATCTCTGTGGTTGGCTACGGACTGGTCCGGCGTGATGTGTCGGTCGTCGCCGGCGAGGCGATCGAGATCTCGATCCCTGTCGCCGAAGGGGCCAGCACCTACGTCGAAGACGTTGCGGTGTCGGCGAGCCCCTTTCGAGAAACCGAACCCGGCGTCTCGTCGCAAGCGGTGTTGGGCAGCCGTGAACTACTGGCGCTGCGCGGGTTGATCGCCGACGATCCGTTCCGCGCCGCGCAGGTGCTGCCGGCGGTGGCGACCGGCGACGATTTCCGCGCCGAGTTCGCGGTCCGCGGTCTTGGTCCGTCGAACATCGGCATCTCGGTAGACGGCGTCGACAGCCCGCTCCTGTTCCACACGGTCCGCAACCAGGACGACGGCGGTTCGCTCGGCCTCGTCAACAGCGACATCCTCGAGTCGGCCACGCTCCTGTCGGGCCCGCAGCCGCAGCGCATGAATTCGCATCTCGGGTCACGCCTCGACTTCGTCACGCGCGATGGCGCGCGCGATCGTCTCACCGGCCGCGTCATGGTCAGCGGATCGGCCGCCAGCACGGTGTGGGAAGGGCCGGTGGGATCGGCGAAGAAGGCGAGCTGGCTCGTCGCGGTCCGCCAGAGCTATCTCGATTGGCTGCTCAAGCAGATCGACTCGACCACCGGCGCGGCGTTCGGCTTCCTCGATGGCCAGGCCAAGTTCGTCGTCGATCTCTCGCCACGTCAGACGTTGCGCGCGACGATGATCGCCGGCCGATCGACGCTGACGGACGAGGAGGAGAATCCGGGAGTCAACACGCTCGTGTCTGGGACGAGCGCGACGTTGATCGGCAACCTGCAACACCGCTTCATCGCCTCCCCGCGATTGGCGACGACGCAGCAGATCTATGCGGTGAAGGCCGACTACGGCAACGAGGTCACCGATGGGCGGCTCCGCGAGGAAGGCGGCGATCTCGACCTCACCTGGCGCGGCGGCATAGAGTGGCGGCCGCAACCGTCGCACGTGTTCGAGTTTGGCGCACAAGCTCGATCGCTCGATGCGCAGCGCATCGAACGCGCTTTCACCCAGGCGGGTTCGGCCACCGTGCTCAACGCCGACGTCGATACGTGGTCAGCCGCGGGCTGGGCGCAGTACCGGTGGACGCCGAGCGCACGGCTCTCGATCTCTCCTGGCGTTCGCGCCGAACGCTGGGATCTCGTCGACACCACGAAAGTCTCGCCGTGGCTGCTCACGGAGTTCGAGGTCCGCTCCGGCCTGCGCGCGCGGCTCGGCGCCGGCGTCCAATACCAGGCGCCGTCGATCGACCAGGCGCTCTTCGTTCTCGAAGGCACGCAACTCGTGCCCGAGCGCGCCGAAACGATCGAAGCCGGTCTCGAGCAGCGTCTCGGCACGTCGTGGCGGCTCTCCGGATCGGTGTATCACCGTCGCGACAGCGATCGGCTGCGCTACGAGGACTCGGAAGTTCGCATCGAGAACAACCGCGTCGTGTTGCCGCGGGCGTCGAACTGGCAGAACGCGCTCAATGGCACGGCCAACGGCGTGGAGCTCACGCTGGAGCGCCGCTCGGCCAATGGCTTCAACGGGTGGCTTTCGTACGCGTGGAACAAGTCCGAGCTCGAGGATCCGCGGGGCGCGGGGCAGCCGGCCGAGCGGTACTACGCCGACTTCGATCAGCGCCACACCGTGAACACCTACGTGGGCTATCGATGGTCGGGCCGCACGAGCCTCTCGGCGCGCTGGCGTTACGGCTCCAACTTCCCGGTTCGCGGCTACATCGGCGAAGACGCCGGCGGCTACGTGCTGAGCACGCAACGCAACGGACTGCGGCTGCCCGCCTACGCGCGTCTCGACATCCGCGCCGATCGCACGTTCACCTATCGGAAGAACCGGTTGACGCTGTTCATCGAAGCGATCAACGCGACCAATCGCGACAACGTGCGCTACGAGAGCCCTGGCGTGAACTTCACCACGCGCCGCGTGTTCGGGCCCACCGAGTCGATGTTCCCGCTGTTGCCGGTGGCAGGCGTGTTGATCGAGTTCTGATTTGACGTCTGGACAACAGCGCCATTCGCGGAAGCGCCTCTTACATTCTCTGGAACCCGGTCGAAGCCAATCTCGTGACTCGTCCCGAACTGTACCCGCATATTGGATCAGAGCGCTATTCGGTCGCCGAACTCGCGGCGGTCCCCCCGTCCAAGCCCCACACCCGCGACATTTGATCCTTATCATTGCAGAGAACTGCGACCAGCGACGGCTAAAGCCGGCGCTCTCCGAACGACGATCTCGTTCGATCAATCACGCCTGCTGAATCAGGTGACGCAGCTCGCCGGTCAGTCCCGCTATCGCCTGCTCGAGATCGGCGCACGCTGCATCGATGGTCGACAGGTCGCCGGCGCGCGCGATCTGTTCGAGGCGCCGGGCGCTCGCTAACGCTTCGCCCTCCGTGAACAGGCCCACCGAGCCCTTGATCGCGTGCGCGGTCGCGGCCAGCATCTTGACGTCACCGGCGCGCGCCGCATCGCGCAGGCGTTCAAGCATGCTCGGGGCGTCGGTCAGGAACACGCTCACGACCTCGGCGAGCAACGACGTCGTGCCGCCAACGCTCGCCAGCAGCGTGGCAC
>JALDXK010000415.1:0-5801 GCA_032155105.1 Acidobacteriota bacterium | reverse complement strand
GGACTTCAGTCCCGCCCGTCCCGTTCTGATCTAGGATGGCCGGATGCGATTGCTCTCCTCGATTGCCGCGCTGCTGCTGTTCGTCACAGCGCCCGTCCCCGCCCAGACGTTCACCGTTCCCGTCGAGTACTTCAAGCTCGATAACGGCTTGAAGGTCGTCGTCAGCCCCGATCCGTCAGCGCCGGTGGTCGTGGTGGAGGTGATGTACAACATCGGCTTTCGCCTCGAGCCGAAGGGCCGCACCGGCTTCGCGCACCTGTTCGAGCACATGATGTTCCAGGGCTCGGCGAACGTGAAGAAGATGCAGCACGTCTCGCTGATGCAAGAAGCGGGCGGCGTGGTCAACGGCTCGACCCGCTTCGACTACACGAATTACTTCCAGGTCCTGCCGTCGAACGCGCTCGAGCGCGCGATGTGGCTCGAAGCCGATCGCATGCGGTCGCTCGACGTCACCGCCGAGAACCTCAAGAACCAGCAGAACGTGGTCAGCGAGGAAGTCCGCGTCAACGTCCTCAACCAGCCGCATGCCGCGTTCGAGTGGCTCGACATCTGGGAACGCGCCAACACCAACTGGCACAACGCCCACAACTTCTACGGCGATCTCCGGGAACTGGAAGCCGCGACGCTCGAGGACGTTCGCAACTTCTTCAGGATGTACTACGCGCCCAATAACGCCGTGCTCGTCGTGGTCGGCGATACCACCGCGGCCGAAGTGCGGCGCCTGGCCGACAAGCACTTCGCCTCGATTCCCCGTCAAACGCAACCCGCTCCCGCCGACCTGAGCGAACCACCGCAAACGGCAACCAAGCACTCGACGCGCACCGACGCCCTGGCGCGCACGCCGGCGTTGGCGGTGGCGTGGCACCTGCCGCCGCGCATGTCGAAGGACTTCTTCGCGCTCAGCGTGCTCGATCCCTTGCTCAACAGCGACGACAGCGCGCGCATGTATCGCAAGCTGGTGCGCGAAGACCGCCTGGCCATGCAGAGCATCGGCGCGTTCAACTTCCTCGGGCCGAACTGGGACATGAAGGGCCCGATGCTCTACACGATGCGCGTCGATTACCTCAACGACAAGACCGCGGAGCAGGTGCTCGCCTCGATCGAGAGCGTACTCGCCGAGGTCCGCGAGAAGGGCATCACCGCCACCGAGCTGGCCCAGGCCAAGACGCGCATGCGTTCGGGTTTCCTCGACGAAATCGAGGGCGGGTTCATGCCGCGGTTCGGGCGCGCCAATCTCCTCGCGGCGTTCGCGCTGTTCGATGACGACCCGGGGCGCATCAACACGATTCTTGGTGAGCTCGACAAGGTGACCGTGGACGACGTCAAGGCCGCGGCGGCGCGGTGGTTCGTGGCGACGAATCGAACCTCGATCGACAGCCGGCCCGCAGCCAAACCAACAGCAGGGGGCCTGCAATGATTCGCCCTCCTTCGCTGCGTTGCCGCTTCGGCGCGGCAGGCCTCGGCGTGATCGCGATTGCGATCGCCGTGCTGGCCGGAACCGTTCCCGCGCTCGCCCAAACGACATTGCCGGCCGTCGGCCCCGAGCGCGCGTTCGCGCCGCCGCCGCGCGTCGAACGCACGCTCTCGAATGGCTTGCGGGTCATCGCGGTCCGTTACGGCAGCGTGCCGAAGGTGACGGCGACGCTGTCGATTCAATCGGGCCTCGCCGTTGACCCGGCCAACCGGGCCGGCCTCGCGCAGTTCGTCGCCGACCTGGCGCAGGAAGGCACCACGGCGCGCACCAGCGAACAGATCAAGCGCGACGCGTTTGGCATGGGCGCAGATCTCAGCGCCACCGCCGGACAGGATGCCTCCACGTTCCAGATTCGCGGCTTGAGCGAGACGCTGCCGCGCATGCTCGCCCTGGTCGGAGACGTCATCCAGAATCCGACCTTCCCGCAAGCAGAGATCGATCTGCTCAAGGCCAACACCGCGCAGCAGCTGCAGGCGCAGGCTGCCTCGCCGCAAGCGGTGAACAACCGGCTGTTCCGCCAGGCGCTGTTTGGCGAGCATCCCTACGCCCGCATCGGCGTCACGCCCGAAACGCTGCCCGCGATCGATCGCGACGCCATCGTCGAATACCACCGCACCTACTACCGGCCGAACAATGCGTTCCTGGTGGTGGTCGGCGACGTCGTTCCCGACGCCGTGTTTGCCGCCGCCGAGAAAGCGTTCGGCAGCTGGCAGCGGCGCGCCGTGCCCGAGAGCAAGGCGGCGCAGATTCCAGCGCTCAAGGGCCGCACGCTGGTGTTCGTCCAGCGCCCCAACAGCGTGCAGTCGGTGATCTCGGTCGGCAACTTCTCCACCGCGCGTGACGATGCCCGCTGGTACACGCTGCAGCTCACGAACCAGATCTTCGGTGCGGCGTTCGATTCGCGACTGGTCAGGAACATTCGCGAGGAAAAGGGCTACACCTATTCGCCGCAGTCGCAGTTCCAGGCGATGGAGCAGGGCGGCCTGTACCGGGCCGTGGCGGCGGTGCGCAACGACGTCACCGGCGCGACCCTCAAGGAGATCTATTACGAGATCGACAAGCTGCGCGCCGGCGGCCCCGAGGCGGAGGAACTTTCCGACGCGAAGCAATACTCGCGCGGATTGTTTTCGATCCAGAACAGCACGCAAACCGGCTTTGCGCAAACGCTCAACACGGTGAACACGTTCGGATTGCCCAAGGATTATCCGGAAACATTCCAGAAGCAGATCTCGCAGCCGTCCGCCGAGGCGATCAAGACCGGCGCCGAAATGCTGCTGGGTTCAGAGAATTCCGTGATCGTGATCGTCGGCGACTACACGAAGGTGAAGGATCAGCTCGGCGCGTTCACGAACATCACGTTCGTGGACATCAACGGGAAGCCGATACCGGAACCGAAGTAGATTTCAGAAGTTAGATGTTAGATTTCAGCTTTATTGGGGGATTGATCGGAAAATGAATCTGCAATCTGAGATCTGAGATCGAGGAGGGTTCCATGAACGTCCGCCACGTCGCCATGACTCTGCTCGCGCTCGCCTGCGCGGGTCACCTTTCCACCAGCGCCCAGGAACCGCAGAACGATTTGCGCCCGCGCCTGCCCGTTGTCGGACGATCGGTCGTGTCCACGACATTCGGGATTGTCGCGGCCAGCCAGCCGCTGGCGGCGCGTGCCGGCGTGCAGATTCTCGAGCGCGGCGGCAACGCGATCGACGCGGCGATTGCCGCCAACGCCACGATCGGGTTGATGGAGCCGACCGGCAACGGCCTCGGCGGCGACCTCTTCATCATCTATTACGAGGCGAAGTCGGGCACGGTCTACGGTCTCAACTCGAGCGGCTGGGCGCCGACGGGTCTGACGACGGACTTCCTCGCGGCGAAGGGCATCACGGACATGCCGCAGCGCGGCATCTACTCCGTGACGGTCCCAGGCGTCGCGGCCGGCTGGGACGCTATGCGATCGCGGTTCGGCACCAAGCCGTTCTCCGAGCTGCTGGCGCCGGCGATTTGGTACGCGGAAAACGGTTTTCCGGTGTCGGAGAAAATCGCCTCGAGCTGGGCCGGCTCGGTGAAGATGCACAGCGCGCATCCCAACTCGCGAAAGACATATCTCATCGACGGCGAGCGCGCGCCAAAGGCGGGAGAGATCTTCAAGAATCCAGACCTGGCCGGATCGCTGCGGCTGATTGCCGAGAAGGGCCGCGATGGCTACTACCGTGGCAAGACGGCCGAAGCCATTGTCGCCATTTCGCGCGAGCAGGGCGGCACGTTCACGATGGCCGACCTCGCCGAATTCCAGGCCGAGTGGGTGACGCCGATCAAGACGAGCTATCGCGGGTGGAACGTCTACGAGATCGGCCCGCAGACGCAGGGCATTTCGGCGCTGATGATGCTGAACCTGATGGAGCCGCATCCAATGGCGCAGTACGGCTTCCACAGCACGAACGCTCTGCACGTGATGATCGAGGCGAAGAAGCTGGCGTATGCCGACATGCTGCGCTACATCGGTGATCCGCGGTTCACGCGCAACCCCGTGGACGCGCTCCTCAGCAAGCCACGGGCGATCGATCGCGCGAAGCTCATCGATCCAGCAAAGGCCGCGTGTCAGGTGGAGCCGGCGAAACTTCCCGGAATCACCGACGCGCAGGGGCACGACACCATCTACATGTCGGCGATCGACAAGGACGGCAACATCGTGTCGCTGATCCAGAGCAACTACAGCGGCTTCGGCTCCGGCCTCGTGCCGCCGGGCACCGGCTTCATGCTGCAGAACCGCGGCGGCTTGTTCTCGCTTGCCAAGGGCCAGCCCAATACCATCGCGCCGCACAAGCGGCCGCTGCACACCATCATTCCGGCGTTCATGGAGAACGGCGAGACGCGGATCGGCTTCGGCATCATGGGCGGCTGGAACCAGGGCCAGGCCCATGCGCAGTTCGTGGCGAACATCGTCGACTACGGCATGATCATCCAGCAGGCGCTCGAGGCCGGCCGGTTCACGAAGGGTAGCTTCGCGGGGTGCGACGTGCAGATCGAGTCGCTCGTGCCGGAGCGGACCCGCGACGAGCTCAAGGCGCGCGGCCACGAGCTACGCGTGGCGCAGCCGCGAAGCGGGACGTTCGGCTACGGCCAGGCCGTGATGAGCGGACCCGGCGGCGTCCACTTCGGCGCTTCCGAGCCCCGCCACGATGGCGCGGCGATTCCGCAGGCGCCGCCGGTGTTCAAATAGATCTGAGATCTGAAATCAACTAACGCCCGATCCGATACAGCTTCGTCTGCGTCCGCATGAACACCGTATTCGGCGCCAAGGCGGGCGAGGCGAAGCTCATCTCGTCGAGGCTGTTCTTCGCCAGCTCCTTGTAGCTGTCGCCCGCCTCGATCACGAAGGTGTGGCCGTCTTCGCTGAGCAGGTAGACCTTGCCATCCGCCGCCCACGGCGAGGCTGAGAAGGTGTTGCCCGATCCGCCGGCGCGCGCCTTGTAGATCTCCTTGCCGGTCTTCGAGTCGAACACCGTGAGGACGCCGTTGTCGTTCACCACGTACATCCGCCCGCGATAGATCAGCGGCGACGAGGTGTAGGCCGACGCGCGCGGGTGGAACCAGGCCACGAACGTGTTCGACTCCTGGTCCTTGGCCAGCGTGATGTCGCCGCTCGCGCCAGGGCGCACCGCAATGACCGGGCGATTGCTTTCACCCTGGGATCCGGTGGCGAGGTAGAGCAGTCCGTCCGCGGCCACTGGCGTCGGCGTGGATTGGCCGGTCAGCCCGCCGATGCGCCACAGCTCCTTGCCCGTCTCGGGCGCGTACGACACGGCGTAGGTCCGTCCAATGACGACGACTTCGGTGCGTCCATCGTTCTTCCAGACAAACGGTGTCGACCAGCCCGAGGTCATGCCCTTCGACGGCAAATCTCGCTCGACGCGCCAGAGTTGCTTGCCGGTTCGGGCATCGATGGCCGCCGCGAACGACTTGCCGTCGTTGTCGTGCACCACGAACACCTTGCCGTCGTGGACCACCGGCGACGCCGCGGTACCGAAGTCGAGATACATCGGCTGCGGATCGAACCGCACGCGCCACAACGGCTTGCCGTCCATCGCGTAGGCGTAGAGGCCGACGTTGCCGAAGTAGGCGTAGAGCCGCTCGCCGTCGGTGGCCGGCGTTTCGGACGCGAATGTGTTCTTGCGGTGACGGCCGCCCACCGGCAGTCCCTTGTGCGCTTCGCGCTCCCATTTCAGCTTGCCGTTGTTGGCATCGAAGGCGAAGACCATGTAGCGGATCTCACCGCTCTCGCTGGTGAGCTCGATGTCGCGCGCGACCACGCGCTTGACCACTTCGT
>JALDXK010000414.1:0-5801 GCA_032155105.1 Acidobacteriota bacterium | reverse complement strand
GACGACGGTCTTCGAGGGCGATTTTGCTCTCATCAGGCGCGGCGCTCGCGTGACTATCTGGTACCGAGGAGTGTCCGAACGGCGGCTGGTGGCCGATAGAGTGCGCGTCGTAACTACGCGGCCCTGAGCCATCCACCGACGGTCACTCCAACCGCGGGGTTCGCGCGTGGGGACGCCATTCGCAGCAGGTCTATTCTGGCACTACCGGTGTCGCTGAAACGATCCGCCCGCTCCGCTCGCCACGTAGGTCGAACAAACGTGGCGGCCAACAGTGAGCCCGCCTCGAATCGTCGTGGCTCGCATCCCGGGGCTCAGGTACTCAGAGCACCTTCTGCAAGTCGCTTCTCGCTACAACAGTTTGAGGAACGCCTTGATGTCCTCCTTGTCCTGCGGCGTCAGTGAGATGGTTCCGCCCAGAAGGTTGAGGAAGAAAAAGTCGTACTGCACAAGGAGGTCGTCAAAGTTCTTTGCAGAGTTGTCATGGAAATATGGAGCGGTGTGATTCACGCCCCAAAGCGTTGGTACCTTGAACAGGTTCGCAAAGAACGCGAGCCGCAGGCCAAACTGCTCGAGCACAAAGGGAGGCGGAATGCTCTGGGCGACGATGGGAGACGTCGCTGGATCCGTCAGGAGAATGCCGATATCCGGCGTCGTGACCGGGACGGGATCGCCGAGCCCATCGTGAACGAGCAATGTCTGGGTCGGGTTGTTCATGAAGTTCGCTTCGGAGACACCAACCGAAAAGAATGGGAAGTCCGGTGGGTTGCCGAACACGGCCGTCGAGAAGACGTTGGCGCGATTCAGCATCGGGCCGCTATGGCACAGAGCGCACACTCCAACTTTGCTCGGGGGCTGGAACGCCGCATCAATGAAGAACAAGCGTCCGCGCTTTTCGGACGCCGTTGATCCTCTTGGCAGCGCTGGGCGCCCTCCTTTTCTGGCGAACTTCCTGAGCTTGGCGTTCGAGAAGAATCGCGGCGCCGTTCGTTGGAACTCGGCGAGGAGCTCGAGCTCGAGCGCCGTCGGCTCCCTCGTATTCTGAGCATGCGCGTGAATCGCACCTTGCGCCTGCACCTCCAGATCGGCGTCGCGTGCGTCGTACATGAGCACCGGGTCGAGCGCTGGTGTGTTCATCGTGGTCGGCGTTCCTCGGTTCACGGTCATATGCGTCACCGTGGGATCAGTGGCATGAGTGAGACTCGGCGGGAGCGGCAAGGTAATCCGTACGGTCGCGTGCCGCTCGATTCTCGTCGTGCTTTGGCCGTCGTCGTCAAGCCCATCGTGCAGGAACAGCGGGTCATTCGGGTCCGCCAGCCGATGCTTCACGTCGTCCGGCGAAAAGGTGCCGGTCTCTTTCGAGTGACACGTCAGGCAGGTTCTTCCATTCCCACCAAAGGTTTCTTCCTCGAATAGTCGACGTCCTTCGACCCGACGCCTGTGACGACACCGTTCGGCAGTGGCTGGCGGTAGATCGTCGGGATCGCATTCCAGAGAAACGGCAGCCAGCATTTGGCTGTCAGAGAACTTCGGCTGCGCCCGGCTCGGAAGAACAAGCAGCGCGATGAGAGCGATGAACGCCAGGGCCATGACGTGTATGCCTCGCGCGCGCCGACAGAAGCGGGTCATCATTGTTGGCCTCCTGCCTTTTCGCTGGAGCTGTTCAAGAAGTGAGGACTGTTTTAGCCGGCCGGCGCGGGAAGAGTCGCAGGTGTTGTTCAGGAGATCGTCAGGGTTTCGGCAGGCAGGCCGGCGCGTTACGGCAGGAGTCGTTGGTCCGGTTCGGTCTCGGTCGAGGCTGGCGCTTCGAGCACTCTGAACGTCAGCTTCACGGAGCCGACACCGATGATGTCCCCATCGCCAAGCGGTCGGGAATGATCCACGCGCCGATCCCCGACAAACGTTCCGTTCTTGCTCCCGAGATCTTCGATGGTCGCCGTGCCAGCCGCTATCGTGATCACTGCATGACGCCGGGAAACCCCGCGGGCGTTCAGGAAAATTTCGACATCGGGGTCGCGCCCGAGGACGTGTTGACCGTCGTCGAGCGTGGCGGCGCCGGTCAGCCACTTGACGCGGAATGAGACTCCACCGCGCGTTGTGGGCCGGCTCGGCTCGGCTCCAGGAGCCGCCTCACGAAACGCGTAGCCGAAGCGCGGCACCGTGCGGATGAATCTAGGATTGGAGGAGTCGTCGCCGAGCGCATCGCGAATCTCGCTTACCAGGTTGGCGAGGTTCTTCTCGACCACGAACGTCGCTGGCCACAAACGCTCCTGCAGATCGCCTTTGGATATCGCCTTCGGACGCTCTGCGACCAGGATGCTCAGCAGATCGAACGCCTTAGGCGAGAGGGGCACACGTGCGTCACCACGCAACAGTTCCCGAGTTGCCGAGTCGAGTACGAATCTTCCGAAGTGGACTCTCACTTCAGTCCATCGACGACGAACAGGCCGCCAAGCCGGCGCAGGTAGGAGTAGCAGTACGATTGCGCGTCCGGCGAAATCACGACGGTTTCTCGCATGTCTTCGACTCCCCCTGGGTCTGACGGCCTGAGCGTCTTCCAAAGCGTCCGGTCCCCAGTCGCCACCTCCACTCGAAAGACATCGACGGCTGACGACCGCGCGCCGCTGGTGTTCTCAACGGTGTAGACGTAACGTCCGGCATGGCTCCATTGGAGCGGAACATCTCCGGGCGTGAGCGATGGCACGGGCTGGCCCTCTCCACCCTGAGTCGGAAACAGCATCCAGCGGGCGCCGAAACGGCCAAGCACCGAGTTGCCGTCGCGTGCGGCAGCCCGGCCGGCGAGAACCACTCCCGATGGCGTAAACGCACGAGGAATGCCGGCGGGGATCTCCTGAACGTACCCTCGCGGGTGGTTGTCGCCGCCGTAGCCGGTAAAGACAATGTGCTTCGAGTCGCCAAGCCACCCGCCTTCGCCGACCCGCAGCAGGTCTCCCTTCGGCAGCGTGACCATCGCTCCAACCCCTGTCGGCAACAGGACCAGGTTCTCCCCGTGCAGCGCGAGCACCCACTTCCCGTCTGGAGACAACGCCGCGCCGCTCCCCTCGCCGATCGCGATCGCTGGAGACCCATCGATGTTCCGGCTGAAGATCTGCGGGTTGCCAGAGGGGGATGAGAGCAACTCATCTTCGAACACGAGCGTCTTGCCGTCGGGTGAGAGTCCCTTGACCGCCGCGGCCAGCTGCCACGTCAGATCGCGCTCGCCGGAATCTCCTGCTTGCTTACAGGCAAGGCTGATGTTAACGGTGTTGCGCGACAACAGCACCCGGCCGTCGGGGGAGATGTCGTGCAGCACAAGCCAATCGGCCGCGCGATACACCGGCCGGTCGACCCCCGAGAGCGTAACCGCGTGCACCGAAGGTGCAGATTCACCAGGGGCAGGGCGCGTGGCGGTGAACCAGATCTCGGCGCCCGATGGCGCCCAGGCCAATCCAAAACCGGCCCACCCGCGCGAGACGGTTGATTTGCGGCCGGACTTGTCGACGACTGTGATCATTGCCTGCGGCGCGCTGCCAAACATCAGCGGACCCTCGAAGAACGCGAGGCGGCTGCCGTCGGGCGACACGCGCAGCGACCATGCGGCGCGGGTCTCATGGACGGTTGTACCGGCTGGAAACTCGACGGTCCAGGGCCGATTGTCTCCAGGATCCCGGACGACGGCGAGCGCGTCGGTTCCGGGAATCCAATCGGCATCCACTATGCCGGTCAGCAGGTCGCGGCGCCCGCCTCCAGCCATCGGAATGCGGGCCAACGTGCGCAGACCCCAGGTGTGAGTGATGTTCTGCGGGCCGAACAACACCGCCATGTCGCCCGCTCGAGAAATCGACATGATCCGCGCGTCCTTCAATTGAAGATCGCGGGCATCGGGGTTTGCCGGTCGACCGAGAAATGCGGCGTACGGCCGATCCTCCCAGCTCGCGCTGTAGACGAAGCTCTGACCATCAGGCGTAAACCGGGCGGACGACACGGCGCCCTTTCGGAAGGTCGCCGGAAAATATTCGGCGACGACAGGCATGGGCC
Organism: Acidobacteriota bacterium; assembly: GCA_032155105.1. Lineage (GTDB taxonomy): Bacteria > Acidobacteriota > Vicinamibacteria > Vicinamibacterales > UBA2999 > 12-FULL-67-14b. Next base: position 1,766 of record JALDXK010000414.1, on the reverse strand, counting down.
ACATCGACGCTACGGCCGCGGCAAACACGACTGCTGTCAGAGCGGCGCCCGCGGCCGCGCCCCAGAATGCCGCCCGACGGGGTCGCCGGGCCATTGCTGCCGTCTTGACGTTGCCCGGGTCCCCCTCCGCGATCCATCGCAACTCGGCAGCCAGGTCGCGTGACGTCTGCCAGCGATCATCCGGATCCTTTGCCAGGCATCGGCGGATCAGCCGCTCGAGCGAGGCCGGCACCCGCGGCTGCAACGAAGACAGCGCCGGCGGGTCAGCGGCGACGATGGCCGCCATCAGCGACGCCCGACCATCGCCGGCAAACGGCCGGCGGCCGCCGATCATCTCGTAGAGGACGACGCCGAAAGAGAAGATATCCGTGCGACCGTCCACCTCCCGGCCTTCGATCTGCTCCGGCGCCATGTACGGCACCGTCCCGGCGATGGCGCCCACTGCCGTCAGTCGCTCGCTTCTAGTCGCATCGGTCACGGCTTCTTCGTCGCGCTCCCGCAGCCTGGCCAAGCCGAAGTCGAGCAGCTTGAGGCTATCGCGCGTCAACATGACGTTGCCGGGCTTGAGGTCGGTGTGCACCACGCCGTGCCGGTGCGCGTGGTCAAGCGCATCGGCGATCTGGATCGCCGCCCGCATCGCCTGCGGGAGCGGCAAGGGTCCGTCCTCGAGCCGCGCCGCCAGTGTGACGCCATCCACGTACTCCATCACCAGGAAGATCGCTGGGCCATCCTCCCCGACGTCGTGCAGTGTGCAGATGTGTGGATGGGTGATGCGAGCGATGGCGCGCGCTTCGCGGCGAAACCGTTCGATCCTGCGCCCGGGCGCAATCAGGAACTCAACCGGCAGCAGCTTGATGGCGACTGTCCGATCGAGCCGCGTATCACGCGCACGATATACTTCGCCCATTCCCCCGACACCGAGTGGTTCCAGGATCTCGAAAGGACCGAGACGAGCGCCGGAGGCGAACCTCATGGTGCGAGCGGTTGGGAAGAGTGTATAGCGGTCGATGCCGCTACGGCCCGAAGTCATCGCGCGCGCAGCCAGTGGGATTCCGGTACCCTATGACCCACGGCTGAGCGGTTGCCCTCGATTTGAACTCCGCGCGGCGCAGTCGGGCTCGATCGCAGCAACGTTTTCGCTGCGGGCAATTTCTCCTGTGATGGGACAGGTCGGTCCTCGCATGCTGCCCGCTTCGAGCGTAAAGGGAATGGGGACGCCCTCCGACGCGTCTTAACGCTCTGTCGAATATTTACAAACGCAACTTGAAGGTTTGGGTTTTTCGAATCGCCATGAACCTGCGACTTCGCTTGAAGCGTCCTTCCGGACGGCCAAGCGGCAGCGATTCGGGTTGGCATGAACAGTGCCTATGACGGCACCCATCGGGACGCCGCTAAATCCCGACGGTGTGAGTGCGCTGATCGCGGCTTCTGGTGTCCCCCACGGGTTGGGTTGAGATGCCACTAGCTGGTCCGAGACGCCACTCACCTCCGGCGGCCCCTTCACCAACCTTCTGATGACACTGAATGCCGCCGCTGCGACACGTGCGGGCCCCGGTGCCTTCACCATACGCACAATTCGGAGCCGAAGCCTCCGAAAATCCCGGCGGCGAAATCGACACCCTGCCCAGCGCCTCGCCCTCCATCATTTCTGGACGCTTGCTTGTGCCTATCGAAAAGTCGAAACGAGGACAGGGCTCTACATTTCGAAACCCGCACACTGCGTGTCAGTCCTCGCCCTGCACTCGACGATGCTCTTGAGATCGCGG
>JALDXK010000413.1:0-5817 GCA_032155105.1 Acidobacteriota bacterium | reverse complement strand
ACATCGCCGGCATCGTGCCTGGACCGCAACCGAATCCGTGGCTCGACGATCTCGAAGACGACGAGCCTGCAGAGACGGACGAGGAAAAGTAAAAAAGGATCTGAGATCTCAGATGTGAGATCTCAGATTTCAGATTCTAAATTTCAGATGTGACCGCGCCGTTACTTCAGGCGCGCCCCGGTCAGTTGCGCGACCGCCGACAGCGTGGTCTGCGCCGCATTCAGTCCCAGCCGGAAATCCTTGTCCGAGAACGTCGCGAAGACGTCGATCGGCTGATGCCAGGTCGGGTTCCAACCCGCGCCGGTGTGCATGCCCCGCTCGTTCTCGCGCAGGCTGATCGCCGGGACGATGTCCATGAAGGGCGTCGAGTCGGTGTTGGTCATGTGCGGGCCCACCGCGGCGGGGTAGTCCGTGGCGTACTTTTCGTTGGCCTCGCGGAAGAAGAACGCCAGCTTCATCGCGTCGTCGGCGCGCTTGGCGGTGGACTGGAACTCGATGTTGACGTCGGCCTCGGGCCGTTGCTCGGGGTTCCACGTCCCGTCGGCGCGCGGCATGCCGTGATCCCACATCATCATGTCGTGCTGGATCATGCCGAGCCAGCGCGGCTCCGGAAATCGGCGCGACCCTGGCGGATCTTCCTTGCCCTGCAATGCCTCGCGCTGCGCCACGTACGCGCGCGCGCCGTTGAGACCGGTCTCTTCGTTGTTCCACAAGGCGAAACGGATGGTGCGCTCGGTCTGCACGTCCGGCATGCTGAAGATCCGGGCCAGCTCCATCACCAGTGCCGTCCCCGATCCGTTGTCGTTGGCGGCCTCGCCCCAGCCGTGGCCGTCCATGTGCGCGCCGACGATGTACATCTCGTCGGGCCGGGTGGTGCCGACCTTGGTGCAGTAGACCTGCTCGCGAGGCCCCGGCGTAGTCGGCTCGCGATTCAGCTCACGCAGCTTGACATCGGGCTGGGCGTTGGGATCGTTGTTGACGCCGGTCCGCCGCGTGGTGCCCCGATAGCGCGAGCCGCCCGGTCCGGATCGAACCTCACCGCTCGCAATGATCGGATTCTGCGGCTTCTGTCCGCCACCGCCGCCTCCGCCGCCCTTCTTCGGCGGGGGTGGGTTGAATTCGTACGTCAATCGCTCGGTCGGGCAGCCATAGCTCTTGAGCTGCGCCTCGATCCAGTCCACCGCTTTGCGGTTGCGCTCGGTGCCCTGCCGGCGATCGCCAAACTGCGTCAGGCCCTTGATGGTGCCCTTGTATTTCTCGAGGTCGAGCCTGCCCACCAGGACCCGCACCGGATCCATGGCCGGCGAGGCCGGCGGCGCCGTTTGCTGTGCTTGCGTGAGTACGCTTGAAAGAAAAACCACCGCGGCCAGTGCCAAAATCTTGATCATGTCGTCCCCAGACCTGAAACTTGCCCACTTTGCCACTGAACTTTCAACTGTAAACGTTCAACTGTCAACTAACTGCGTAATTGACATTCCCGCCCGTCTCCAGCAAAGTCCCTAGGGACCCGCCCGTGTCTCAACCTTTGGTGAGCACGGGGGGTCAGGCCCCTTCCCTGATGCGCATTCACCTGATCAATCCAAGCGATGTTTCCTTTGGCGTTGCGGTGATTACGCCCCGCTGGCTCTACGTGCTGGCGGCGGCGACCCCCGCGGAGTACGGCGATCCTCACATCGTCGATGAAACGCTCGAGCAACTTGATTTCGACACGATCGGCCCCGGCGACGTGGTCGGCATCGGCATTCACACGCTGAATGCGCTGCGCGGCTACGAAGTCGGCCGTGCCGCGAAGGCGCGTGGCGCCCACGTGATCTACGGCGGCATCCACGCCACGTTGTACCCGGAGGAGATGTTCGAGCACGGCGGCGCCACGACGGTCGTCAAGGGCGACGGTGATCGCGTGTGGGGCCCGGTGATCCGCGACGTCCTCGCGGGGCGCGCCGAGCCCATCTACGACGGCGGCAAGATTGAAGGCGGCACGATGATCTCGGCGCGGTGGGACCTGCTGCCGCGCGGCCGCTACATGTTCGCCTCGGTGCAGACCGTGCGCGGCTGCCCGAAGCATTGCTCGTTCTGCTCGGTGTGGCGCACCGACGGCCAGAAGCCGCGCGTCCGATCGTCCGATGCGCTGATCGAGGAGATCGTGCAGCTGCGGCGCATCGGCTTCCGGTTCATCACGCTGGCCGACGACAACTTCTACCCGGTGACGCTCACCGATCTGAAGATGGCCGATCGACGCGCCGACAAGAGCACGTACAACCGGCTCAAGGAGATTCGCGACGAGCGGTTCGAACTGATGGCGCAGATGGCGAAGCTGCCCTCGGACATGAACTTCTTCACGCAGATCACCATGGAAGCGGCCGAAGACCCCGAGTATCTCGAGGCGATGCGCAAGGCTCGCATCAAGGGCGCGCTGGTCGGCATCGAATCGGTCACGCCCGAAGGCCTCAAGGACGTCTATAAGGACTTCAACCTGGCGGGCGACGCGCTGGCGCAGCGCCTGCAGGAGTTCCAGAAGCGCGGCGTGCACGTGCTGGGCTCGTTCATCTTCGGCTTGCCGAGCGACAAACCGTCGACGTTCGACGCGACGGCCGTGCTGGCACAGCAGGCCAATGTCACCCTCGCGCAGTTCGTGATGCTGACGCCGTTTCCCGGCACGCTGGATTTCCAGAAGTGGGAGGCGTCGGTCGGCGACGACGTGCCGAAGGTGGATGGCATTCCGATCACGCGCCACTGGCTGATTCCGAAAGATCGCCGACCGAAGGTCTACACCCCGCACCCGTTGATGTCGCCGGAGGAAATCCGCAACCGGACCCAGGGGGTGTGGGACGAGTTCTACCGCTTCTCGCTGGTCTGGCAGCGCGCCAAGTGCGTGAAGTCGCTGAAGGCGCGGCTGGCCTTCGTGCTGATCTCGAAGTTGTACCGACAGATGTACGCGAATACCGGCATCTCGACCGACAGCGCCCGTCACACGCGCGCCAACAAGACGGCCCGGCTGCTGGCCAAGCCGCTGGTGAAGCTGTTTTCAGCTGAACCGATGCCACAGTTGCAGGTTCCCGCTTAGAGATAAGATGGCCCCGTGCGGGCCATCTCGCTCGTTCTCCTCATCCTGATTGCCGCCGTATCAATCGGCGATGCGCTTGTCGTGAGCGAGTTTCCGATCGCCTCCGATCGGGAACGAGTCGAACGGCGTGTCGTGAGCGAGTTCCCGATCGCCTCCGATCGGGAACGAGTCGAACGGCAGCGCCGCGGCGGGCGTGGCGGCTTCAGCGTGCGTCCGGCCGAGGCCCAGGACTTCGACGGCCTCTACCAGTTTTGCCGCGTCGCGTTTCGCGGCAACCGCGGCGGCGACGGTGGCGGCTGGGGTGTGGATTTTCCGCGCGCCGACATCAACATGTCGATCCGGCTGTCGGAGTTGACCAAGACCAACGTCAGCTTCGCCGGACCCCAAGAACCGAACCACGTCGTGGTGCGGCTCACCGACGAAACGCTCTTCCAGTGCCCGATGGTGATGATGACAGAAGTGGGCGCGGCGTATCTCGACACCGCCGAAGCCGAGGCGCTACGCACCTACGTGCTGAAGGGCGGCTTCGTGTGGGCCGATGATTTCTGGGGCGAGTACGCGTGGCAGGCGTGGATCGATCAACTGAGCAAGGCGCTGCCGCCAGCTGAATTTCCACCCAAGGATCTCGAGAAAGACCATCCGCTGTTCCGGGCCCTCTTCGACATCGGCGGCGTGCCGCAGATTGCGTCGATCGGGTTCTGGCTGGGCAGCGGCGGCGGCACCTCCGAGCGCGGGCCCGACAGCGCGGTGCCGCATGCGCGCGCCATCTTCGATGCGCAGGGCCGGATGATGGTGCTGATGACGCACAACACAGACATCGGCGATTCGTGGGAGGAAGAAGCCTCGAACCCGCAATACTTCTACGAGTTCTCAACCAAGGGGTATGCCTTCGGCATCAACGCCATCGTCTACGCGATGACCCACTGAAGCAGTCGGCAGTCTACAGTCGGCAGTTGAGCGTTACTCGATCGCGTTCTTGAATGCGCGCAGCCACACCTGCACGGCTTCGGTGTGCGCGGGTCCCATTCGTAGCAATTGCTTCTGCGTCGGCGCCAGCGCTTCGAGATCCGCATCGGCGTAGGCCCATGACGCGCCGTCGCCTTCGACGACGCGGATCGGTCCCTTCACGACGGGCGTATCGAGGAGGATGTCGAGCGCATTGAGCAGCGCGTTGTGGACGTCACGATTGGCATTGCCGAGGCCCTGGTAGGCCTCGTTCAATCGCGGGCGAATGGTGCGATAGATCTTCGCGGCCGAGGAGGCGTCCATCGAGGTGACCGTGCTGACGAGGCCGTCGAAGCGGCGGTAGCTCACCGGATCGATGGTGCGCTGGGTGGCGCGGCCGGCGGTGGTGAGTGGCGCCTGCGGCGCGAGCATCCGGAAGTCGCGCGCCGGTGAACCTCCTGCAGATGCCTGGTCGATCGCGGCGGCGAGCTGGCGCGTGAGGTCGTCGGTCGCGAGCCACCTGGCCAGTTCGGGCCGCGCCGACAGCGCCGCGAGCAACGGGCGCAGGAACGCGTCCATCTCGCTGAGCGGGGGCAGGATCACCGGCGGCTCGGCGGGCTTGTCGATCGCCGCCTCGGTGGCGTTCACCGTAGGCGCCGACGCGTTCGCCGCCGGCTGAGCGCGGCGCGACATCCACCAGCCACCGCCGGCGATCAACAGGATGATGACCACGCCGATGACCGCGATCGGCGTCAGCGGCGGACCGCTTGGAGGCGGCGCCAACCCCAGGTCCGGTTCCTTCTCGAGATCGCGATCGTCGATCATCAGTGACATGGTCGTTTATGGAGCGCTGGCTGGTGGCACGCGACGTTTGGTGGCCTGCTCGAACGCATAGGCCAGCTCAATCAGCCGCGGTTCGCTGCAGGCGGTGCCGGTGAAACTGACGCCGTACGGCGCTGGCGCCGGCGTGAAGCCGTCAGGATACGGCGCGTTCGCCGGCGGCACCGGCGTGACCAGTGCGAATGGCACGATCACCGTCGGATAGCCCGGCTTCGCGGCAATGCCCGCGCCGCTGGAGCCCGGGAACAGCAGCGCATCGAGCTTCTGTGTCCTGAGCACCTCGTCGATGCCGTGCGTGGCGGCGAGCTGGATGTCCTTCTTGCGATCCGCTTCCCACTTGGCGCGGTCCTTCTCGAGATCGAGCGCATCCGAGTAGTCGAGATTCGCCTGTGCGTACTTGATCGCGTGGCGATTGCTCCGCGCCGTGTTGAACGCGCGCAGCTCCGCGAGCGTCTTCACCGGCGCCGCCGGGCCGAGCGTCGCGAGCCAGGCATTGAAATCGCGCTTCATGCCGTACCACAGCACCGACGAGCAGTTCGGATCGGTGGGACCCTTGCCGCACGAGCCGCCCCACTGCAGGAAATTGTTCTTCGCATCCTGATCGACCACGCTCGGGATGTCGGCGTCGATCACCGTCGCGCCCTGCTTCTTGAGGATGTCGATGGCTTCGGCCATCGCCTTGGCTTGCGGATCGTTGAGGCCACCGCGCGGCTCCTTGTCGCCGGGCAGGGTCAGCTTGTCGTAGTAATTCGCGCGCGGAATGCCGATCCGCGCGCCCTTCAACGCGCCGCCCTTGAGGAACGGCGTGTAGTCGCGATTGGGCGGAGCCTGGCACGTCTTGGTGGCGGCGTCGTTGGGATCCGGCGACGCGCTTTCCAGTGCGCCGAACAGGATGGCGACATCAGCGACCGTCTTCGCCATCGGCCCGGCCGGGTCCTGATCGGCGGTGATCGGAATCACCCCGTAAC
>JALDXK010000412.1:0-5829 GCA_032155105.1 Acidobacteriota bacterium | reverse complement strand
CTTCGAGACCGAGGCAGTGCTGGGCGAGGCGCGCTTCGTGACCGCGAAGACGCTCTATGCCAGAATTGGGGATCTGGTTGCGTTTCTCTCGATGGCGATCACCGCGCTGGCGATCGTCCTCGCCTATTTCGGCAACCGGCAGAAGGCTAGGGGCACACGATAATGGCTGTTGTCATCGATGATCTGATCCGCCGGTCGACGGACCTGCTCAAGCGCGCGTCCGAGATGCGGAGCTATCTTTGACAATGCTCACGACCCCGGTGAACTAGCCCAGCTCGAACGGAAGGTCGCCGCGCCGGCCTTCTGGGACAACCAGGCCGAGGCGCAGAAAACGTTGCAGCGTCAACGCCGGCTCGCCGAGGACATCGAACTCCGCGACAGCCTCACGAAGAAGATCGACGACATCGGCGTCCTCATCGAATGGGCGCAGGGCGGCGAAGACGTCATCGCCGATCTCGCGAAGGCGCTCGATGCGCTCGAACAGCAGGTGGACGCCGCCGAAACCAAGAAGATGCTCAGCGGCGAGCACGACGCGGCCAATGCCATCGTCTCGATCCACCCCGGGGCCGGCGGCATCGAATCGCAGGACTGGGCCGAGATGCTGCTGCGGATGTACTTGAAGTGGGCGGAACGCCGCGGCTTCAGGCGCGAACTGCTCGACTACCAGCCTGGTGAAGAAGCCGGGCTCAAGAGTGTCACCTTCACGTTGAACGGCGAGAACGCCTTCGGGCTGATGTCTGCCGAGGCCGGTGTCCATCGGCTGGTGCGCATCTCGCCGTTCGACCAGGCGGCCCGGCGGCACACGTCGTTTGCGTCCGTGTACGTCTGGCCGGAGTTCGACGACGAGATCGAGATCGATATTCCGGAAAAGGATCTGCGCATCGACACCTACCGGTCCAGTGGCGCCGGTGGCCAGCACGTCAACGTCACCGACTCCGCGGTCCGGCTGACGCACCTGCCAACCGGCATCGTCGTGTCGTGCCAGAACGAGCGTTCGCAGCACAAGAACAAGGACGTGGCCATGAAGGTGCTGAAGGCGCGGCTCTACGATCTCGAGCTACAGAAGCAACAGGACAAGCTGTCGCAGATTGGCGGCGCGAAGAAGGACATCGCGTTTGGCAGCCAGATTCGCAGCTACGTGCTGCAGCCGTACCAGATGATCAAGGATCATCGGACCAAGTACCAGGACGGGCAAGTCGACAAGGTGCTCAACGGCGACATCGACCCGTTCATCAAGACCTACTTGATGCGGAAAGCGTCCGGCACGCTCGGCCAAGGTGCGCCGGACGATGAGGAATAGTGTCAGCCGCCGGTGCGGCTGGGCTGCGTTCCTGAAATAAACGCTTCGTTGACCGCGCCCTCGGCATCGACTGCGGTCGGCTCGCCGGTGCGGCGATCGACCGGCATGAAGATGATGTTGCCGGGCGGCTCGAAGCGCGGACGCTCACCCTCCTTGCGGTCCGGGTGATACAGGTCCAGGTACGCCGACATGAACTCCATCCACATCGGCAGCGCGGCCGTGGTGCCGGTCTCTCCCGGACCGAGCGGCTTTTTCTCGTCGTGGCCGAGCCACACGCCGACCGTGATGTCGGGATCGAACCCGATGAACCACGCGTCGGTGTAATCGTCCACCGTGCCGGTCTTGCCGGCGAGCGTCCAGTGCAGCGCGTTGGCGGCGGCGCCGGTGCCGCGCTGCACCACGCCTTGCATCAGGTTCGTCATCACGAACGCGGTGTCGGCGCGGATGGCATCTTTCGGCTGCGGGCGGCGCTCTTCCAGCAACGACCCGTCCCGATCGGTGATCGCCTGGGTCAGGAATGGCTCCATGCGGATACCGTGATTGGGGAACGCCGAGAATGCGCTGGTCAATTCGAGCAGCGTCACCTCCTGCGCGCCCAGTGCCATCGACAGGAACGGGCGGAACTCCTGCGAGAAGCCGAACTTCCTGGCATACGACGCCACCTGGGTGGGACCGAGCATGTCGATCACCTTCACCGCGGGGATGTTGCGCGACTGTTCGAGCGCGGCGCGCAGCGTCAACGTGCCGACGTATTTGCGATCGTAATTGCCCGGCTCATACGGCGGCTGCCCGGCGCCGGCATCGAACGTCGTCGGCTCGTCGGTCAGGATGGTCGTCGGCGTCAGACCGCGATCGATGGCGGCGGTGTAGAGGATCGGCTTCACCGTCGAGCCCATCTGCCGGTGGGCCTGCGTGGCGCGGTTGAACTTGCTGCGCGCGAAGCTGTAGCCGCCGACCATCGACAGGACCTGGCCAGTGTGATTGTCGATGGCGACGAGGGCGCCCTCGAGGATCGGCGCCTGCTCGAGCAACACGGTCGCTTTCTCGCCGTCGATCGAGACCAGCTCGACGTCGATGAGATCACCCGTCTTGAGGGTCGCGATCGCTCCCTTCCGCGGCCACTTCGCGAGGCTGGCGGCGTTGAGATCGGCATTGAGCTCACCGATGCGCACGCGGCCGGCGTTGCCTTCGACCCACCGCACCACGCCCGGGACGATGTCGCCAACGGCCATGGAGCGCGACCAGCGATCGACCTTGAAGCCGTCGACGGTTTGGCCGTCGGCCACCACGTTGCGGCGCGGCTTGCGGAAGCCGCGGCGCTTGTCGACGCGGCGCAGGCCGTGATCGACGGCGCGGTTCGCCGCCCGCTGCAGCTTCACGTCAAGACCGGTCCGCACCGTGAGGCCCTTCTCATACAGCGCCTTCGCGCCGTAGGTAGCCTCGAGATACTTGCGCACTTCCTCGAGGAAGTACGGCGCCACGCTGGCGACACCTGAGGGATCGCCTTCGACCACGATCGGCTTCTGCATCGCGGCGTCGGCCTGTTCCGCGGTGATCAGCCCTTCGGTGGCCATGCGATCGAGGGCGTAGTTGCGGCGCCGCCGCGTGGCTTCCGGGTTCACGAACGGGCTCTGCCGCACGTTGCCCTGGATGATGCCGGCAATCGTCGCCGCTTCCTCGAGCGACAGGTCCCTGGCGCGCTTGCGGAAGTAGAGTTGCGAGGCGGCTTCGACGCCATACGCGCCATGGCCGAAGTAGATCTGGTTGCAGTACATCGTGAAGATTTCTTCCTTCGTGTACCGCTTCTCGATCCGCATCGCGACCAGGGATTCCTTGATCTTCCGCTCCCAGCTGCGATTGCCCACCGAGAACCCGACTTCGTCCGGCAGGATGTTGCGGGTCAGCTGCTGCGTGATGGTGCTGCCGCCGGGCGACTTGCCGCGCGTGGCAATGTCGCGCACCAGCGCCAGCATCATGCGCGAGATGCTGATGCCGGCGTGGTCGAAGAAGTCGGCGTCCTCCGCGGCGATGATCGCGTTGCGCAGGTTCGGCGAGATCTCGTTGTAGTGAATGACCACGCGCCGCTCGACCGCGAACTCGCCGACCAATTGACCGTCCTTGCCGAGCACGCGGGTGATGGTGCTCGGCGAGTAATTGTCGAGGGCGCTGACCTCGGGCAGGTCGTCGGAGTAGGCGAACAGCACGCCGCTCAACGTGCCGAGCAGCGCCGCGGTCACGAACAACGCGGCAATGCCGGCGTGGCGGGCGTAACGGACGGCAACTTTCATGGTCTGGACATCCTCGCGCCAGGCAAAACGGTGCAACCGCGCCGAGTAGGCAGGAGGAACTTGGCACGGGCCTGCTTTCTTCGGGTGCAGGTCGTTAACTCACAGTATATCAGCCACTTTCTCGACTGTGCGGCCGCCAGGACGCGGATTTCGGCGAGGTTGAGGTTGACGATTGCGGACTCAGATTTCATACTAAGACCATGAGCAAAATTATCGGCATCGACCTTGGCACCACCAACTCCGTGGTTGCGGTGATGGAGGGCGATCAGCCCACCGTTATCCAGAACGCGGAAGGGAGCCGCATCACCCCTTCGGTTGTTGCGTTCAGCAAAACCGGCGAGCGGCTCGTGGGCCAGGTGGCCAAGCGACAGGCCGTCACGAATCCTGAGAACACCATCTTCTCGATCAAGCGGTTCATGGGCCGCCGCTACGACGAAGTCAGCGAAGAAATGAAGATGGTGCCGTACCGCGTCGAGCGCGCGTCCAACGGCGACGTGCGGGTGAAGATCGGCGAGCAGGACCTCGCGCCACCCCAGATCTCCGCGATGATTCTCCAGAAGTTGAAGCAGGCCGCCGAAGATTATCTCGGGCAGACGGTCACCAAGGCGGTGATCACGGTGCCGGCGTACTTCAACGACGCCCAGCGCCAGGCCACCAAGGAAGCGGGACAGATCGCCGGCCTCGAGGTGATGCGCATCGTCAATGAGCCCACCGCTGCGGCGCTGGCCTACGGCCTCGACAAGAAGAAGGACGAGACGATTGCCGTCTACGACTTCGGCGGCGGCACGTTCGACATCTCGATTCTCGAAGTAGGCGAGGGCGTGGTCGAGGTCAAGTCGACCAACGGCGACACGCACCTCGGCGGCGACAACCTCGATCAGCGCATCATCGAGTGGATCGCCGACGAATTCCGCAAGACCGACGGCATCGACCTGAGTAAGGACCGCATGGCCCTGCAGCGGCTCCGCGAGGCGGCGGAGAAGGCGAAGATGGAACTCTCCACGGTGATGGAGACGGAGGTCAATCTCCCGTTCATCACGGCCGATGCCAATGGCCCGAAGCACCTCGCGATGAAGCTGTCACGGGCGAAGTTCGAGTCGCTCGTCGACGACCTGCTCCAGAAGACGGTGGGCCCGACCAAACAGGCGCTGGCCGACGCGGGATTGGATCCATCGAAGATCGATGAAGTCGTGCTGGTTGGCGGGTCGACGCGCATCCCGCGCGTGCAGTCGATTGTCAAGGAGCTGTTCGGCAAGGAACCGCACAAGGGCGTGAATCCCGATGAAGTGGTGGCGGTGGGCGCCGCCATCCAGGCCGGCGTGCTCGCCGGCGACGTCAAAGACCTGCTGCTGCTCGACGTCACCCCGCTCTCGCTGGGGATCGAAACGATGGGCGGCATCATGACTTCGCTCATCCAGCGCAACACGACCATCCCGACGCGCAAGACCGAAGTGTTTTCGACCGCGTCCGACAACCAGACCAATGTCGAAGTCCACGTCGTGCAGGGTGAGCGGCCGTTGGCCCGCGACAACCGCACGCTCGGCAAGTTCCAGCTCACCGGCCTGCCGCCGGCGCCGCGCGGCGTGCCGCAGATCGAGGTCACGTTCGACATCGACGCCAACGGCATCGTCAACGTCTCGGCGAAAGACCTCGGCACGCAGAAGGAGCAGAAGATCACCATCACGGCCTCGTCTGGCCTGAGCAAGGAGGAAGTCGAGCGCATGATGCGCGAGGCCGAATCGCACTCCGAAGAGGACAAGAAACGGCGCGAGGAAATTGAGATCCGCAATCGCGCCGACCAGGCGATGTACACCGCCGAACGGATGATCAAGGACGCCGGCGAGAAGATTCCGATCTCCGACAAGAATGCGATCGAGAACGCGATGGCCGAGCTCAAGAAGGCCATCGACAGCAACGACACCGCCGGCATGAGCCGCTCGATGGATGCGTTGATGCAGGCGCAACACAAGGCGTCGGAGGCTCTGTACAAAAACCAGCAGGCGGAGGCCGGTGCCTCAGGTGCCGAAGGTGCCTCGGGTGCCGGGGCTGGTGCCGGTGCTGGTGCGGCGGAAAAGCAGGGCAGGCAGGAAGGCGACGTCATCGACGCAGAGGTGGTGGAGGACGAGAAGAAATAGGACATGGATTTTTACATTGTCCTCGGCGTCGACCGCGGCGCAGCCGCGGGAGACATCAAACGCGCGTATAAGCGCCTCGCCCGACGGTTGCATCCGGATATCAATC
>JALDXK010000411.1:0-5837 GCA_032155105.1 Acidobacteriota bacterium | reverse complement strand
GTGCGGCTCGGCGCGAGCCTGAAGATGGGCTACTTCGCGCAGCAGTCACTCGATCTGCTCGATGCCGACCTGACCATCATCGAGCAGCTGCAGAACGACTTTCCGCACGAAGGGCTCGGCGCGCTGCGCTCGCTCGCCGGCGCGTTCCAGTTCTCCGGCGACGATGTCGACAAGAAGATCCGCGCGCTATCGGGCGGCGAGAAGTCCCGCCTCGCCATGGCCCGCATGTTGTTCAATCCGCCGAACTTCCTGGTGCTCGACGAGCCGACCAACCACCTCGATCTCGCCACCAAGGAAATGCTGGTTGACTCGCTCAAGAACTTCCAGGGCACGATGATCTTCGTGTCGCACGACCGCGCGTTCCTGCGCGGCTTGAGCAACCGCGTGCTGGAACTCGGCGGCGAAAGCGGCACCGACAAGGAGCCGCACGCATTCCCGGGTACCTACATCGAGTACGTCGACCGTACCGGGCACGAGGCTCCCGGGGTCCATTCCTAACGCGCCGACGGCGGGACAGGCTACACTTCCCATCGCATGCCTGTTGCGTGTCTGTTCGACATCCACGGCAACCTGCCCGCCCTCGAGGCGGTCCTGGACGAAGTCATCCTCTCGGGAGTCGACCACGTACTGGTCGGCGGCGACGTCCTCCCGGGACCCTTCCCGCGCGAATGCTTCGAGCTGCTGTACAAGCTGAGCATCCCCACCGACTTCATCATCGGCAACGGCGATCGTGAGACGGTGACGGCGCGGCGGCTGGGCGTCAGCGACTCGGTGCCGGCCTACTTTCATGAAGCGATGGCGTGGAATGCCGCGCAGCTGAGCGAACACGACACCAAGACCATCGAGAAATGGCCGCTGACGCGGCAGATGCACGTCGGCGGCATCGGCGACGTGGTGTTCTGCCACGCCACGCCGCGCAACGATTCCGAGATCATCACGCGCGCCACGTCGGATCACACGCTGCTGGAGATTTTCGAGCCGCTGCACGTCCACGCCTGCGTGTGCGGCCATACGCACATGCAGTACGAACGCACGGTCGGCACCACGCGCATCGTCAATGCCGGCAGCATCGGCGCGTCATTCCAGGGGCCGGGCGCGTACTGGGCGATTGTCGGGCCGACGGTGCAGCTGCGCCGGACCTTGTACGACGTCGAGAAGGCGGCCGCGCGCGTGCGAGCCACGAAGTATCCGCAGGCCGAGCAGTTCGCCTCGACGAGCGTCCTGCAGCCGCCCTCGGAAGAGGCCACGCTCAAGCTGTTTGCGAACGCGGCCCTGAAATAGGCCACCGATTAGACACGGATTAGACACCGATTAGACACCGATTAGATCGGCCGTAAGGTTATGGCTGTGCGGTGATCTCAAACCGCGGCTGACGCGGCCCACCGGTTGATCGTCGACGTGCGGAATGACACTCGCGACATAGATGCCCGGCAACAGGGTCGCGGTATTCACCTCGATCTGATTACTCAGCAGCGTGGCCGAACTGCCGCTGCGAGCCGCCATCAGGAATCGCTTGAGCGGTTCGCTCGCTCCGGCTGGCGCGATCTCGAACACCGCGCGGGTGCGACCGAGCACCGACGGATCCGCCGCCAGACACACGGACGATCGCAAACTCGGGTTCGAGCTGGCGCGGTCGGGGCATCGTCTCGATGCCCTCCACCATCACCGTCTGCGAGTAACGCTCCGTCGCGACCACCACCGCGGCCTTTTCGCCGCACGATGCCACGTATTGACCAACACGTGCCATCACCTGCTCGAGCGTCGGCTCAGCCTTCTGCGCAGAGACTGCTCCAGAGCCCAAGACCACGCCGAGCATCAGGACGCCCGTTCGCACGAGTCAATACTGCGCCCATGAGCGTCGCGTCAGGCGGGACTAAGTCCCGCCTCTACGATTGTGCCGTCTGTGTCTAATCGGTGTTAACCGGTGGCCTCAGAATTCGAGTCGGAAACCGATCTGCCCCTCGCGACCGGGCAGCACCTGCGTCGGCCGGCCAAACGGCTCGAGCGGCACATCCTGCCGGCGGCCCACCGCCGCGGGGTTCTGGCGGTTGAACATGTTGAAGAACTCGAGCAGCACCTGTGCCTTGACGCCAGACGTGACGTTGAACCGCTTGGCGAACCGCATGTCGAGATTCACGAACGCCGGCGTGGTGAAGGCATTGCGCCCGGCGTTGACGTCGATGCCGTTGACCGAGGCGTCGCCGTCGGGATCGACCAGCACGCCGCTGGCGGGCTGCTGGCTGAAGTGGAAGCCACTCTGCGCGCGGAAGATGCCGCTGATCTGGATCTGCCACGGCAATTCGACCATGCCATTCGCCTGCAACACGTGATCGATCGCGTTGTCCGACGGCCCCTTGTCGCGATCGGGACCGTTCAGGAAGGTGCCGGCCGCCTGGACGAGCGTGCCGTTGGCGCGGGTGAACTCGCCGTTGGCGTTCGAGCGGCCCGTGGATGTTTCCGTCACGACTGGCACGGTGCCGACGAACGCGTCCGACGGATGCGAGTTGATGCCGAGCGAATTGTCCGTCGCCTGCGCATAGGTGTAGCTGGCGCCGACCAGGAAGCGGCTGCTGTAGCGCTTGTTGAAGTTGAGGATGATCGCGTCGTATTGGCCTTCGTAGAAGGGCCCGAAGGTCTGAATCGGTCCCTGCGGGAACGGCGCGAGGAACCGTCGTCCGAGCACGCGTGCCGCGAAGTCGATGTTCGCGTTCCTGATGCCGAGCAGGTTGCGGATGTCGCGGTGAAAGTAGTCCACCTCGAGCGACATGTCCGCGGTCAGCTCGCGCTGCACGCCGACGTTGTAGCCGAGCGTGTGCGGGGTGTCGAAGCTGTCGGCGATCGCCGTCGGCCGCAGCTGCGCCGGGACGATCACGTTGGTCAGGTAGCCCGTCGGGCCGAACACGAAATACCCCTGCGGTTGCCCGATCGCGGCGCTCGCCTGGTCTGCGTACTGCTGCGGCGTCAGCCCCGTCAGCGTTTGCACGTTGTCGACGCTGATCACGCTGTTGGCCGGAATCGGCGTGCGGCCGGGCGCGACGACGTTGTTGAGACGATCGACGCCGATGAACGGCAAGGTCGGCGCAACGGGACAGGGCACCCTGCCGGCGGTGATCTGCGCGTCGGTGAGGTTGCCGACCAGGTTGTTCGAGAAGCAGCCGCCCGGCAGGCCGCTCAGGAGCGCGATGCTCGACACGAACGACGGCGACCCGTAGAACCCGCGCGGGTAGACCATGTACTGCACGTTGCGCTGATCGGTGCCGCCATACGCCGGAACGTTGCGTGCCAATCCGAGCCGGAACTGATCGTAGTAGATGCCGAAGTTCGCGCGCACGACGGTTTTCGCGTTCACCGACCAGGAGAGGCCCACGCGCGGCGCGAAGTTGTCCTTGGCTTCGAACTCTGAATCGTAGTCCCACCGCAGACCCAGGTTGACCGTCAGGTTGTCACCAACCCTCCAGTCGTCCTGCGCGAAGAGCGCCGAGTAGTTGTTCGAGAGGTGAATCTCGTCGTCTTGGGGCGTGAGACCGCCGGCGGCACCGAGCAGGTACGGGCCGGCGGTGGCGGCGCCGAACTGCTCGAAGTCCGTCGTGCTCGCAAACAGCTGGTTCTGCAAAAGTCGCGAGTCCGCGCCGTCGGCGCCGGTGCGCAGGAAGTTCATCCCGAACTTCAGATCATGGCTGCGCGCGAGCCGGTTCACGCTGCCATTGAACTCCGTATAACGTTGTTCGAGGTTCTGCGCGGTGCGAATGTTGCCGAAGCTGCTCGTGGGGAGGTTGCCGAAGATCAGGCAGTTCGCGGGGGTGCACCGCGAATCATAGGCATTGAAGAGCGTCGAGCCGGTCAGGTCCGTTTGCGACGGGCGCTGGTCCCTGTTCTCGGCGCGGTAGGCGGCGCGGAGCGTGACGACGAACGGGTTCGACGGATTGCCGAGCAGCGCCGAATCGGCTGCGCCCAGGAGCAGCCGCGACGTGTCGGTGTCGTTCCTCGCCGACGGCAGGCTGTTGGCCGACGACAGCGGCAGGAAGCTGGTTTGGCCGTTGTCGGTGAAATTGACCTGCTGGGTCAACTGGTGCTGCCCGACGCGTTCGTCGAGCTTGAAGAATGCCCGCGTCTCGGCAAGTTCGGTCGGCACGTCGTAGGGCGCTTCCTGGTCGCGCAGCAGTTGGTTGACGACGGCGTTGCCGGTGTCCGGGTATCTGAAATCGAGGTGGCGCTCCTCGCTGATGTGCTCCGCCGATCCGAAGAAGAACACTGTGTCCCGGCGCAGTGGACCGCCGAAGGCGAAGCTGGAGTCCCAGCGGCGCAGCGGCAGCGGTTCCGTCCGCGTCTCGTCGAGCGAGTTCGACGCGTCGAGCGCGTCGTCCCTGAGGAACACCGAGCCGACACCGCTGAAGAGATTGCCGCCGCTCTTCGTGATGACGTTGACGATGGCGCCCGAGGCCTGCCCGAATTCCGCCTTGTAACCGCTGGTCAGCACCTGGAACTCGGCGATGGTCTCCTGGTTGAACTGCTGTGCGGGCCCGCCGTTGACGGTGTCCTTGTTCGACTGGCCGTCGAGCAGGAAGTTGTTGTTGCCGCTGCGCTCGCCCAGCACCGGGTTGGCGCGGTCGTTATCGGGATCGACCTGCCGGTTGATGGCGACGCCGGGCACCAACTGCAGCAGATCGAGATAGTTGCGGCCGTTGACCGGCAGCTCGGAGATCTCTCGCGGCGTGATCGTCGTCGTGGTCGCGGAGGTCGACGGATCGAGAGCGGGCGTGCTCACGGCGATCGTTTCCTGGACGCCACCGACCTGCAACGTCACGTCGAAGTTGACGACGCGGTTGATCGTGACCTCGAGGGTGGCGGCACTGGTGGCGAGGCCGGTGAAGGTCACCGTCACCGTGTAGGTGCCGGCCGGCAGGGCCGCGAACCGGTAAAAGCCCCGCGTATCCGTGACGGCGGTCCGCTCGGCGCCCAGCGTCGCCCCACGCACCGCGACCTCGGCGCCAGGGAGGACAGCACCGCTCGAATCGGTCACCGTGCCCTCGATGGTGGAGGTGGTGGTTTGCGCGGCCGCGGCCGCGCTCAACACCAGGAGGACGGCCACGACCCGCAACACACCCCATGCACCGATTAGGCTCACACGCAGCATCACACTCTCCTCGTCGTTCAACGGATCACGGCCAACGCCCGCACAATGGATGCGGTTATGTAACATCGCCCGTTGCGCAGTGTCAACAGAACAGCAACAAGCGTTGCACTACCGCGAACGCGTGTGCTAGCGTTTCCGGCATCGCCCGACGGTCCATGCCTTCATCGCGCACCGCACGCACCACCAACCAGGGCACCCGGGAGCCCGGGCAGGCCTCGGCTTCGGCCACGCCCCTCGAGGTCCGCTTCGCGCGGACGGCGCTCAGCCGCCAGCGCCGGCACCTGATCCGGGCGATCCTGGACAATCCGGAGGAAGCGTATTTCCTGTCGGCGCGCGAATTGGCGCGGCGTTACAACGTCGACGCCGCGACGATCGTCCGCACGATCCAGGCCCTGGGATACGAGCGCTTCGCCGACTTCGCCGCCGACCTCCGCGAGCACTTCGTCAGGCAGATCACGCCCTACACGGTGCTCAAGGCGGCGTCACAAGAGAAACGCAGCGTCGCTGGCCACATCGTCAACGGCCTCGACCGCGACAGCGAGAACCTGAGCGTCCTCACGTCGACGCTCGACATGGGGCGGGTCGTCGAGCTGGCGGCGCAGATCCACCGGGCAGGGCGGATCCTGGTGGTCGGCGTCGATCTCGCGGCTTCGCTGGCGTGGTTCCTGGCCTACGGCCTGATGCCGCTCGGCCTGAATGCGGA
>JALDXK010000410.1:0-5858 GCA_032155105.1 Acidobacteriota bacterium | reverse complement strand
GAACGGAGACGACGCCTTCAATAAGGCGCTAATGGTGGAGGTGCAGCGGGACGGCGAATCCTACCTGTCGAACGCCATCATCAACGGGCGGTTCGCGCTCCGTGCCTGCCTCGTAAATTTCCGGACGACCAGGGCTGATGTCGAGCGCCTCCTCGCCTCAATCCGGCGTGTGGCACACCGGATGGCGTGATACGCTCTAGTGTTCCGTGCTGCAGGGCATCGACCTCACGCAAGTCCTCATCGTTCTGATCGTCTTGATCGCATCCTTGTCTGTGCATGAGGCGGCGCATGCCTTTGCCGCCGATCTCCTCGGCGATCAGACCGCGCGTCAGCTGGGGCGGCTGTCCCTGAATCCGGCCGTGCATATCGATCCGATCGGCACGATATTGTTCCCGCTGATCGCGTTCCTGACCAACGTGCCGCTGATTGGCTGGGCGAAGCCGGTGCCCGTAGACCAGCGGTTCCTGAAACACCCGAAACGCGATTTCGCGCTGATCGCCGCGGCAGGCCCCGCGAGCAACCTGGTCATGGCCGCCCTCGGCGCTGCGGCGCTCGCGGTGGCGCGGCCGGACCAGGTGACATCGCGGCCGGCGCCGTGACGCAACCGCTGTCGCAGATGTTGCTGTTGTTCACCTACGTGAACGTGCTGCTGGCCGTGTTCAACATGATTCCGGTGCCGCCGCTCGACGGCGGCAATGTGCTGCTCGGTGTCCTGCCGCACGGGCCTGCCCGAATAGTCGAGCAATTGCGGCCGTACGGCATCCTGATTCTGTATGCTCTGATGCTGACCGGCATCCTCAGCACCTTGCTCGGGCCGGTCTCGAATTACCTTCTCTATCTTCTGGGCGTTTAGTGGCGAAGCAGCGAGTGTTGTCGGGGATGCGCCCGACCGGAAAACTTCACCTCGGACACCTGGTCGGCGCCCTCCAGAACTGGGTCACGCTCCAGGCCAAGTACGACTCGTTTCATTGCATCGTCGACTGGCACGCGCTGACGACGCACTACAACGACACGAGCGAGATCGTGGCGAACACGATCGACAACGTGGCCGACTGGATCGGCGCCGGGCTGGATCCCGAGAAGAGCACGTTCTTCATCCAGTCGCTCGTGCCCGAGCACGCCGAGCTGTACCTGCTGTTCCAGATGGTGACGCCGATTCCGTGGCTGGAGCGCGTGCCGACCTACAAGGAGCAGGTGGAGCAGCTGAGCGACCGCGATCTGTCGACGATCGGCTTTCTCGGTTATCCGCTGCTGCAGGCGGCCGACATCACGGTCTACGATGCGCACTGGGTGCCGGTCGGCGACGACCAGGTACCGCACCTCGAACTGACGCGCGAGGTCGTGCGTCGCTTTAATAATTTCTTCCCGGCTAACCTCATCGAGCCGCAAGCTCTGCTGACGCCGACGTCGCGGCTGCCCGGCCTCGACAACCGGAAGATGAGCAAGAGTTACAACAACACCATCGACATCTCGGACGATGTGAAGACGGTGCAGAACAAGGTCCGGCAGATGTACACGGATCCCAAGCGCGTGCGGGCCGACATTCCCGGAACGGTCGAGGGCAACCCGGTCTTCATGTACCACGACGCGTTCAACCCGAACAAAGACGAGGTCGACGACCTCAAGACGCGGTATCGTGCCGGCAAGGTCGGCGATGTTGAAGTGAAAACCAAGCTCGCCTTGGCGATCAACAACCTGCTCGAGCCGATCCGCGAACGCCGGCAGCAGGCGCTGGCGAAGCCCGGCTATATTCGCGACGTGTTGATGTCGGGCTCCGAGAAGGCACGCGGCGTGGCGCAGGTCACCATGGCGCGCGTGCGAGACGCGGTGAAACTGAAGTACTGATGGCCGACACACCAGAACGCCCGGCCGGCGAACCGGTCCCGAACGAAGAGGCCTTCGAGTCGCAGCTCGATGCGATCAAGATCAAGGTCGAGGCGTTCGAAGGCCCGCTCGATCTGCTCGTTCATCTGATCAAGAAGAACCAGATGAACATCTACGACATTCAGATCGCGGTCATCACCAAGCAGTACCTCGAGTACCTCGACCTGCTGCAGGAGCTCAACCTCGACGTGGCGAGCGAGTTCCTGGTGATGGCGGCGACGCTGATTCACATCAAGAGCAAGATGCTGCTGCCGCGGCCCGAGACGGCCGCCGGCGACCCGATGGACGAGGAGGATCCGCGTGATGCGCTGGTCCGGCGCCTGCTCGAGCACCAGAAGTTCAAGGCGGCGGCGGAGCTGCTGCACGACAAGGAAACGCTGCGCAGCGCGCAATGGGCGCGCCCCGATTCGCGCATCCAGGAGATCGCCGGCGAGGACTACGAGCCGGAGATCGAGGTCGACCTGTTCAGCCTGCTGTCGGCGTTCAAGCAGGTGCTGGAGCGGGCGCGCGAGCGGCCGCCGGTGGTGCTGCCGCCGGAGCAGATCTCGATCGAGACCCGCATCGACCAGCTGCTCGAGCGACTGTCGGAAACCGAGGCGTGCGGCTTCGAGGACCTCTTCGCCGCCGACGCCACCCGCGCCGACATGATCGTGACGTTCCTGGCCATGCTGGAGATGATCCGCCTCAAGCTGATCCGCGTGTTCCAGCAGGCCAGCGCCGGCGCGATCCGCATTTACAAGCGGGCGCGCCCGGCCGATGCGCCCCACCCAATTCACGACCCTGAAGACGAATATAAGGCGCATCATCCGGGAGTCGTCCACGACGCGCCGGTCGACCCGGGACCTGCCGGGAGCGACGCGGAACTCGGCCAGGACACACCGGATGACACCGTAGAGGAAGAAAAGAAATGAGCGAAGACATTCCAACGGCACAGGACGCACCCGTTGCACCCGCTGAACCCGCGATTCCGAAGATGGAACTGGCGCAGCTGAAGGCGGTGATCGAATCGCTGATCTTCGCCTCGCCCGATCCGATCACGCCGCGCACGCTGTTCAAGCTGCTGAACGACGAGCCGAAGGAAGACGTCAAGGCCGCGCTCGAGGCGCTCAAGGCCGACTACGTCGAGCGCGGCGGGCTGCACATGGTGGAAGTGGCGGGCGGCTACCAGATCACGACGCGGCCCGAGTACCACGAGTGGGTGCGCCGGCTGTTCCACGAGCGGTCGGCGTCGAAGCTGTCGGTGGCGTCGCTCGAAACGCTGTCGGTGATCGCCTACAAGCAACCGGTGACGTCCGCCGAGATCGGCGAGATTCGCAGCGTCAACACCTCAGGCGTGTTGTCGACGCTGCTCGAACGTCACCTGATTAAGATCGTTGGCCGCAAGAACGTGATCGGCCGGCCGTTCCTCTATGGCACCACCAAGGAATTCCTGATTCGCTTCGGCCTCAACGATCTCGGCGACCTGCCGAAGATCGAAGACATGGCACAGCAGCTCGGCTTCGAGCCGCCCCCGATCCTGATGGAGCGGCCGGTGCCAGAGGAGATGTTGCCCCTCGAGGAAGGCGATGTTGCGGAAGACAGTAGCCAGTAACCAGAAGAACACTTGTCTTTTCTGGCATCTGGCTACTGGCTACTGGTTTCTGGCTACTAGAGAAGCAGCGCGTCCACCCGATGCGCGTGCACCATCTGCTCGCGCGGCGACCACTTGAAGATCGTGAAGCGGCCGTCCTGCGACGCGACCAGCGCCGTCGCACCCCGTTGATCCTGCACGAACTGCGCCGCCGACAGGTGACGCGTGCCACCGAGCTGGGTCGGCGTGGCCTTCGTCGGTGCGCTGCCTTCCACCGGTTCGGTGACGTTGACCCATTCCACCGGCGGGCTGCCGCGCTTGCGCGTGATCTTCGCGCCGAACGCGAGCAGGTCGTAGTGGTCGTTGATGATCGTCGCGCCGTCCACGGCCGTCAGTCCGGCGATCGCATCCACGGCGCGCTTCAGGTCGTCGGCATCGGTCTTCAGCGAGCAGGCCATCGCCGCCAGCTCGGAGTAGGGCGGCGCGACCTCGTACGACATCGGCGTGACGATCGACTCGCGCCACTCGTTGGCGGCTGACGGCACGATCAGCAACGCGCCGCCGCGGCCGTGCTGGCGCATCGAGGCAGCCAGCAGCACGAGCGTGGTGGTGAGGCCCGACACGCTCGAGCGATCCGAGGCGCCGACGAGCGACGTGACCACCGCGGGGCAGTCGGGCACCACCGTGCCCGCGCGCTCGTCGACGATCTTGATCTGATCTCCTTCCAGCACGGCGACGTTCACGAACTTGCCGAACGGCTCGGAGCGATGCTTGATGACGATCAGGCCGGAGGTGACTACTTCTACCACCAGGCAGAACGCCGGCACGTCGCGCGTGGTGCCCCAGACATAGAACTCGTCGCCGGCGGACCAGACGCCGAGGTGAATCCCTGGACGTTCCACCGCCGGTGCCACCTTGGCGAGCACCGCCGGCAGCAGCGGCAGCCGGGCGGCGAACAACAACGTGTGCCTGGCGCGATCGGGAGGGAGGAACACCATCGAGATGCGGGGCGCATGTCCTTCCTCGCGACGAAGGCTGGCCCAGAACGCCGCGTCGATGATCGAGGCAATCGCCAGCGGTGGCGGGCTCTCGAGTGCGGCATCCTCCTGCGCACGTGCGTCCGTGATGTGACGGGCAAAATGTCCCTGCACGGCGTCCGAGACGAGCCGTGCGGCCGGATACGTGGGCAGTGTCATGATCGCAACGAAGTTGAACGACTGATTACGATTCTGTCACAAGGCATCGTCACCCTTTCGGTGGTTCGGGCCGAAAAACACCAATCACGCGAACGTATGTGTGGCAACAAACCTGCACTTTCGCTCACCGTTATGAGACTCCTCCTTGCCAAGGTTGCACGCTACGGTCTCACCGCCGTCTGGGCGGCGGCCGGCGTCTGGCTCCTCAGCGCCACGGCCGGCGAACTGCGCGCCGTCTGGCTGGTGCCGCCCACACCTCCGGAAATCTCGCACGACCTGATTATCCGTAATGCGAAAGACGATGACGGCCGCAACACGTCGTTCCGCATTTTGTTATTCACCGACGAATTCCGGTGGCGCATCAATTCCTTTGATGCCATCGAAATGGAAGGGGCGCGGCCGCATTTCACCGACGAGATGAAGAAGGTCCTCAACAGCGCCAAGGAGATTATCTGCGTCGGCGCGAGCTCCGAGGAAATCCCCGCCGGCATCTCGTTCACGCAGGGCCGCATCTACGAGGAGCGGCGCGCCGCGCGTCGCGCCGAAAAGATCGCGGTCTGGGTGCGCGAGGCGATCGGCAAGCCGATCCCGGTGCGCAAGCTCAATGTCGGCCACCACGCGCCGACCGGCACCGAAGACACGTCCGACCAGCGGCGCGTCGTGATCATCCTCGTGCTCGATCACGAGGACGGCGCCGACATCGATCAATCACTGCGGACCGCGATGGCCGGCGAAGCCAGCCGCGCGCCGATCTTCTCGTCGCTGCTCACCAAGTACTCTCTCGGAGGACGCGACTCCTTTACGTGGGTCCCGTAACGTCATGAACGAAGTGATCCAGGTGCTCGCCGACGTGCCGCCGGCCCTCACCGCCGGGTGGGCAGTGTGGTTCGGGACCGGCGTCCTGCTGATGATGTGGTACCGCAAGGCCAAGGCCAACCTCGACCTCCACCAGGCCGCCCCGTCGCGCGCCGTGACGCGCCCGAAGTCGGACCCGCGGCCGCACGCGCGGACGTCTCCGGAGCTACGGCCGTCATCCGAACCGCGCACCGCGCCGAGCCCGCAGTACTCGTTCGACGGCCCGCCCGTTGCCGACCCGCCGGCGCCCGCGCCCGCGGTGGCCCGGCACAAGCCGGCAAAGATCGTCGTCGGCGATCCGTTCGGCGATCTGGCGACGCTCCTCGATCAGCCGCGCGCCGAGGCGCCAGCAC
>JALDXK010000409.1:0-5874 GCA_032155105.1 Acidobacteriota bacterium | reverse complement strand
GGGAGCCACGCCGGCGTCGCCGCCGACATGGTGCAGGTGTTCTCGGCCGACAGCGTCGATCGCCTCACCCACGCGGCGAAGAACGCGCTCGGCGCCATCGCCGCTCCCGATCCGGCGTCTGCGCTGCAGACCATGCACACCTTGCTGCAACATCGCGCGGTGGACACGATCGCGGCGCGGCGCCGCATTGCCGACGCCATCATCGACGCCACTCGATATCCGCTATGACAGTCGAGCCAAAGCGGCTGGACGTCCATCAACTGATGGCGGTGGTCGGCAAGGAGATGGTGTCGGAGTGGCGCGCGATCACGCAGGACGCCGTGACGCGTTTTGCCGAGGTCACGGGCGACCAGCAGTGGATCCATGTCGATGCCGATCGCGCGAGGCGTGAATCGCCCTACGAGACGACGATCGCGCACGGTTTTTTCACCCTGTCCCTGATCAGCCGGTTGTTGCGCGACGCGGTGGGTTCGATCGACGGCACGCGCATGGGCGTCAACTACGGCCTGAACAAGGTCCGCTTCCCGTCGCCGGTGCCGGTCGGCTCGCTGGTGCGCGCCCGCTGCACGCTGCAGAAGATCGATCCCGCCGACGGCGGCGTGCAGGCCACGTGGCAGGTCGTGGTCGAACGCGATGGCTCCGCCAAGCCGTGTTGCGTGGCCGAATGGTTGGTGCGCTATCTCCTCTAGACGTCGCGAACGACGGCACCACATGCGCATCTCCTCCCTGTCCGGCGTTTGCGATGGCTCGCTCCGCCGGAGGCGGGGCCAGGAGATGCTGCCGCTAGCGAGGCGCAGCCGCACGTGCGGGCGAGACTCCTTCAGGGCGAAGCCTCGCTAGCATGGAGCTTTTTGCGCAGCAGGTCCTCAACGGGCTGGTGACGGGCAGCGTCTATAGCCTGGTGGCGCTCGGGTTGACGTTGATCTACGGCACCATGCAGGTGCCGAACTTCGCGCACGGCCAGCTGTTCATGCTGGGTGCGTATCTCTCCTATATCTTCGTCACGCGGGCCGGTGTCCACTACTGGGTCGCGATGGCGATTGCGGTCGCGATCGTCGCGCTGGCCGGCGTCGCGCTCGAGCGCCTCGTGTTCCGGCCGTTGCGCCACGCGCCGCACCTCAACTCGATGATCGCCGCGCTCGGCCTGATGCTGTTTCTCGAAGCGCTGGCGCAGAACATCTGGGGCGAGGAGTTCCGCCACATGGACTCGCCCTATGGCGGCGTGGTGTCGGTGTTCGGCCTGCTGGTCACGACGCACCGGCTGATCCTGGTCGTCGCCGCGGCGGCGCTGATGGCCGCGCTGTTGGTGTTTCTCACCCGCACCGTCGCGGGGTCGGCGATTCGCGCCACCGCGCAGAGTCCGGAAGGCGCCCTGCTGGTGGGCATCGACACCAACCGCGTGGCGATGGCAACGTTCGGCATCTCCGCGGCGCTGGCGGCCTTCGCCGGCGCGCTGATCGCGCCGATCAGCCTCGTCTATCCCTCGATGGGGGCGATGATCACGCTGAAGGCGTTTGCAATCGTCGTGCTGGGCGGAATGGGGAGCGTGCCGGGCGCGTTGATCGGCGGCTACCTGCTCGCGCTCGCCGAAAGCCTGGGCGGCACCTACGTGTCGGCGACCTACCAGGATCTGGTCGCGTTCGTCCTGCTCGCGCTGGTGTTCACGTTCAAGCCCACCGGCCTCTTCAAGGAGGCGGCGTGATCCCCGCGGCGATCGCGCGGGCAGTACCGATCGTCATCCTCGCGGCGGCCATCGCGCTGCCGCTGGTGCTGCCGAACGAGTACTACCTGCAGATCCTCACCCAGGGTTACGTGCTGGCGATCTCGGCCTGCGGGCTCAACGTGATCGTCGGGTTGGCCGGGCAGTTGTCGCTCGCGCACGCGGGCTTCTTCGGCATCGGCGCTTACACCGTGGCGCTGCTTGCCACCAAGGCCGGCGTCGCCTTCTGGATGGGGCTGCCGGCCGGCATCCTCCTGTGCACGGTGGTGGGCTACGCCGTCGGATCGATCTGCCTGCGCAGCAAGGGCCACTACTTCGCGATTTTCACGCTGGCGGTGGGGTTGATCATCCATCTCGTGATCCAGAAATGGGAATCGCTGACGCACGGCCACGTCGGCGTGATCGGCATTCCAGGGCCGGGGCCGCTCGGCCCGGTCAGCTTTGAGTCCAGCATGGCGCGGTCCTACCTCGCGCTGTTTTTCCTGGCGCTTACTGTGGCCGCGATCTCGCGCCTGGTGCGATCGCCGATCGGCCGCACCCTGATGGCGGTGCGCGAGAGCGAAGCGCTCGCGGCGGCGGTGGGCATCGACGTGATGGCGGCCAAGCGCATGGCGTTCGCGGTGTCGGCCGCGATCGCCGGTCTCGCCGGCGGCCTCTTTGCCGGCTTCATCGGCTTCCTCGGCCCAGAATCGTCGAACGTCGAGATGACGTTCAACACGCTGCTCTACATCATGGTCGGCGGCCTCGGCTCGCTTCCTGGTCCCGTTGCCGGCACGTTCATCGTCTATGGCCTGTCGCAAGTGCTGGCGGTGCTGCAGCAATACCAGATGGTGATCTTCGGCCTCGCGCTGGTGTTCCTGATCCTGTTCATGCCGTCGGGATTGGCCGGCCTGTGGCGATCGGTGACGCGGCAGCGGCAGCCGCGCGACGCCGCACTGGCGAAGGCGGCACGATGATGCTGCTCGAGACCCAGCGCGTGAGCAAGTGGTTTGGCGGCCTTCGCGCGGTGGATGACGTGGACTTCGCGGTGGCGCCGGGATCGATTTCCGGCATCATCGGGCCCAACGGCGCGGGCAAGACTACGTACTTCAACGTGATCAGCCGCGCGCTGCCGGCGACGTCCGGACGCATCGTCTTCGACGGACAGGACGTGACCGCCTTACAGGCGCACCAGGTGGCGCGGCGCGGCATGGCGCGCACCTTCCAGGCCACGACGCTGTTTGCCGACGCCACCGCGCTCGACAACGTGCTCGTCGGCTACCGGCAGCGCACCTCCGCCGGCCTGCTCGATGCGATGTTGCGCAGCTCCAGGCTCGCGCGCGAGGAACAGGAAGCCGCGGTCGCCACGCACGAGGCGCTGGCGAAAGCCGGCCTGACCGGCCTGGAGGATCGGCCGGCCAGCAGCCTCACCCAGGAACAGCAGAAGCGCCTGGCGATCGCGGTGGCACTCGTCGCCCAACCCAAGATGCTGCTCCTCGATGAGCCGTTCGCGGGCATCAACGCCAACCAGACGCGCGGATTGATCGCGTTGATCGAATCGATCGCGGAATCGGGCGTCACGATTCTCCTCATCGAACACCAGATGCAGGTCGTGATGCAGCTCTGCCGGCGGATCATGGTGCTCGATTACGGCAAGAAGATCGCCGAGGGCACGCCGGACGAGATTCGTCGCGATCCCGCCGTTCTCGACGCCTACCTGGGTGGCCATGCTTAGCGTCGCCAACCTCACCGTGTCGTACGGCAGCTTTCAGGCGGCGTGTGGCGTCGGTCTCGAGGTCCGGGAAGGTGAGCTCGTGGTGCTGCTCGGCGCCAACGGCGCCGGCAAGACGACGCTCTTTCGCGCGTTGAGCGGGATGACGCGCGCCGACGCCGGCGCGCAGGTCACCTTCGAGGGCCGCGACCTCACGCGGCTGGCGCCGCGGGCGATTGTCGATGCCGGCGTGTCGCATTGCCCCGAAGGCCGCAAGCTGTTTCCGGGGTTGTCGGTGCGGACCAACCTGCGGCTTGGCGCCTACCGCTGCAGCGACCAGGCCGCCATCGATCGACGGCTCGACCGCGTGTTGTCGTTATTTCCCGCCCTGAAGGATCGCCTGGGCGATCCCGCCGGGGCGCTGAGCGGTGGACAGCAGCAAATGGTCGCGATTGGGCGCGCCCTGATGGCCGAGCCGCGCCTGCTGCTGCTCGACGAACCGTCGGTCAGCCTCGCGCCAAAGGTGGTGCGGCAGGTGCTGGAAACGGTTGCGGCGATCAACCGCGCCGGTACAATGGTGCTCCTCGCGGAGCAGAATGCCTACGCGGCGCTGGAGATTGCGCATCGCGGATACGTGCTCGAGGGTGGCCGGGTCGTGCTCGACGCATCGGCCAAAGAGTTGATGGAACATGACGAGGTGCGTCGTGCGTACATTGGTGCTTAGGCTCGCGTTGGCTGCACTGGTCGCCACCGTGGCGGCGTGTTCGTCCAGCGACCCCGGCAACGAGACGGTGACCATCGGCTTCACCGGCCCGCTCAGCGGCGGGGCCGCGCTCTATGGCCGCAACGTCCTCGACGGCCTGGAAATGGCGATCGCCGACATCAACGACAGCGGCGGCATCAAGGTCGGCACCCGCCAGGTCACGGTCGCGGTGTCGCCGCTCGACGATCGCTATTTCCCGAACGAGTCGGCGACCAACGCGAAGCGGCTGGTCCATCAATACGGCGCGCCGGTGGTGTTCTGCCCGCACAGCGGTGGCATCCTCGCCATCCAGGGCTTCAACGCCGCTTCGCCGCCGTTCATCGTTGGCGCCTACAGCAGCGAGCCGCAGATCGTCGAGAGCGGCAACCCGCTCACGCTGATGATTCCGCCGAAGTACGTGATCTACTTCGACGCCTTCGCGCAGACGATGCTCGATGGGCACGGCAAGCGGCTCGGCCGCATTCCTGGTGCGCACGCCTACGCCAAGGAGTGGACCAAGGGCTTCTCCGAAGTGTGGCAGTCGAAGGGCGGCACGCTGCTCACCAACAACGAAGTCGACTACAACACGACCACCGATTTTTCGAGCGTGGTCAGCAAGGCGCTGTCGGAGCGGCCCGATGTGCTGTTTGTCGGCGGGCCGTCGCAGGCCACCGCGCTCGTGATCAAGGCGGCGCGCGAACAGGGCTTCACCGGCGGCTTCGTGGTGATGGACCAGGCCAAGTTCGAGGAGATGAACAAGCTGGTGCCGATGGAGATGCTCGAGAACTCCGTCGGCGTGATGCCGATGGTGCATCACCCCGACTTCCGCGCCGCGAAGTTCGTGGAAAAGTATCGCCAGAAGAAGGGGGCCGATCGCGATCCGCCGCGCGAGGTGAGCCTCACCTACGGCGCGATGCGCATCCTGGCGCGGGCCATGGAACTGGCCGGCACCACCACGGACGCCAGGGCGATTCACGCCAAGGCGGACGAAGCGGCCGCGACGTTGCCCGACGAATTCAAGCCGTCGGAACTCCTCGGCGTGGAGCCGAACGGTCATCTCAAGCAAGTCACCATCGCCGCCCATGTCGTCGGCGGCAAGTTCCTTCCCCTTCGTCTCGCTCAAGTCGAATGATGGCTGAACTGGTTCACTACGACGTCAGAGACCGCATTGCTGTTCTCACGATCGACAACCCGCCGGTGAACGCAATGGGCCCCGGCGTCCTCGAGGGCATCGAGGAGCAGGTGGCCCGCGCCAACAACGACGCCGACGTCGACGCCATCGTTCTCATCGGCGCGGGCGCGACGTTCATCGCCGGAGCCGACATCAAGATCTTCGGCACGCTGAAATCGCGCGAGCAGTCGCTGGCGCGATCGGAGTCCACCCACGCGCGGCTGAAACGGATCGAGGATTCGAAGAAGCCGCTCGTTGCCGCCATCCATGGCAATGCGCTCGGCGGGGGGCTCGAGGTGGCCATGTCGTGCCATTACCGGGTGATTGCGCCTGAGGCGAAGGTGGGCCAGCCCGAAGTGCTGCTCGGCATCATTCCCGGCGCGGGCGGCACGCAACGGCTGCCGCGGCTGTGCGGCGCGGAGATGGCGATCGAGATGTGCACCGGCGGCAAGCACGTGGACGCCCGCCGTGCCGGCGCCGCGGGCATCGTCGACAACGTGGCGGGCGCGAACCTCCTCGCCGACGCAATCGAGTTCGCGCGGGTGATGGCG
>JALDXK010000408.1:0-5881 GCA_032155105.1 Acidobacteriota bacterium | reverse complement strand
TTCGTCAAGCGGGGCGAGCTGCTCTACGAAATCGATCGCAAGCCGCTCGAGGCGATCCTCGCGCAGGCGCGCGCGGACCAGGCGACCGCCGAAGCGCGACTGGCCAAGGCCGACAACGACGTCAAGCGCTATACGCCGCTCGTTGCCAAGCAGGCCGTGAGCCAGCAGGAGCTCGACGATGCGCGCGCGGAGCAGGACTCGTCGCGATCGCAAGTCGAGGCGGCAAGAGCGGCGGTGGAGAAGGCCACGCTCGACCTCAGCTACACCCGAGTCACTGCGCCGATCAGCGGCCTGATCGGCACCACCCAGGTCAAACCGGGCAACCTCGTCGGGCGCGGTGACAATACCCTGCTCACCACGATCTCGCAGATCGATCCGATCCTGTTCAACGTCGGCGTCACCGAGTCGGATTACCTTCGCCTCGCCCGGCGGTCGCAGGATCGCATCGGTGGGGCGCCGCAGGCCACCGGCATTCAGCTCACGTTATCGGACGGCTCCGTGTATCAGCATCTCGGGAAGGTCAGCGTGATCGATCGCGCCGTGGATCCAACCACCGGCACGCTGCGTATCCAGATCGAGTTTCCCAATCCTGAGCGGGTGCTGCGCCCCGGGCAATACGGGCGCGTGCGGGCCCTGCTCGAGACCAAGCAAGACGCCTTGCTGGTGCCGCAACGCGCGGTCCAGGAGATGCAGAACCTGCACAGCGTCGCGGTCGTCACGTCCGATAATAAGGTCGCGTTCCGCAATATCAAGGTCGGGCCGCGTGTGGATTCGCTGTGGGTCGTTGAGGACGGGGTCAAGCCCGGCGAAACAGTGGTGGTGGAGGGACTGCAACGGATCCGCGACGGCATCAGCGTGACGCCCAAGCCTGCGCCCGCCGAGCCCACCGAGGCGGGTAAGTAACCATGGCCCGCTTCTTCGTCGACCGGCCCATCGTCGCGATTGTGATGTCGATCATCACGGTGCTACTCGGGGTCGTAGCCATGCAGGGCCTGCCGATCGCCCAGTACCCCGAGATCGTACCGCCGATGGTGCAGGTGACGACGACGTTCGTCGGCGCCAGCGCCACCGATGTCGAGGCCTCGGTCGCCACGCCGCTCGAGCAGCAGATCAACGGCGTGGAACAAATGATCTACATGAAGTCCACCAACGCCAACGACGGCACGTTGACGCTCAAGGTGTCGTTCGAGGTGGGCTCGAACCTGGACATGGACAACGTGCTCACGCAGAACCGCGTGTCGCAAGCCATGCCGCAAATGCCGCAGTCGGTGAAGAACTACGGCGTGTCGGTGAAGAAGGCGCTCGCGTTCCCGCTGCTGGTGATCTCGATCAAGTCGCCCAACGGGACCTACGACAGCAGCTTCCTGTCCAACTACACCACCATCAACGTCAACGACGCGATTGCGCGTATCCAGGGCGTCGGGCAGATCAACCTGTTTGGCGGCAGCGACTACGCGATGCGCGTGTGGCTGCGGCCCGACGTAATCGGTCGGCTCGGCCTGACCATTCCGGAGATTGCCAACGCGATCTCGACGCAGAACCAATTGACGCCGGCCGGCCAGATCGGCGGTCCGCCCGCGGCCAGCGGCACCGAGTTCACCTACACGGTGCGCACGCAGGGACGCCTGCTGAACGAAGCGGAATTCGCCAACATCCTGGTCCGCACCACGCCGCAGGGCGAAGTGCGGCTGAAGGATGTTGCGCGCCTCGAACTGGGCACGATGCTCTACAACGCCGTCGGCCGGCACGATGGTCAACCGTCTGCGGTGATTGCGGTGTTCCAGATCCCTGGCACCAACGCGCTCGACGTCGCCAACCGCGTCAAGGCGACGATGGCGGAGCTCAGCCAGCGGTTCCCGCGCGACATGGAGTACGTGGTCTCGCTCGACACGACGCTGCCGGTGGTCGAGGGCATCAACGAGATCGTCCACACGCTGCTCGAAGCGGTCGCGCTCGTGATCATTGTGGTGTTCGTGTTCCTGCAGAACTGGCGCGCCACATTGATCCCGCTGATGACGGTGCCGGTGTCGCTGGTCGGCGCCTTCATCTTCTTCCCGATGCTCGGCTTCTCGATCAACGTGTTGTCGCTGCTTGGCCTGGTCCTGGCGATTGGCATCGTCGTCGACGACGCGATCGTGGTGGTCGAGGCGGTGATGCACCACCTCGAGCACGGCATGGAGCCGAGGGAAGCGACGATCAAGGCGATGGAGGAAGTGTCGGGTCCGGTGGTTGCCATCGGCCTGATCCTGTCAGCGGTGTTCGTCCCGGTCGGCTTCATGGGCGGGATCAGCGGCATGCTCTACCAGCAGTTTGCGATCACCATCGCGCTCTCGGTGCTGCTGTCGGTGGTCAATGCATTGACCCTGAGCCCGGCACTGGCGGCGATGCTGCTCAAGAAACCGACCGGCAAGAAGACGCTGTTGACGCCCTTCTACAACGGATTCAACCGCATGTTCGGGTGGACCACCGACCGCTACGTCGGCATCGCCGGCATCCTGGCCGGCAAGATGGTTCGCAGTCTCGCGTTCATCGGCGTGCTGTGCTACGTGACCTTCATGCTGGTCCAGCGCATTCCGGGCGGGTTCGTGCCGGAAGAGGACCAGGGCTACCTGCTGGTGAACGCGATGCTGCCGGATGCGGCGTCGCTCGAGCGCACCGACACGGTGATGCGAAAGATCGAGAAAGTCCTCCAGGAGCATGAGGCGGTCGAGGGCTTCAACACCATTAGCGGCTTTTCGCTGGTGACCGGCGCCTATTCGTCCAACATGGGGTTCTTCTTCGTGCAGCTCAAGCCGTGGGAAGAGCGCCACTCGCCGGAACTGGTGTCGTTCGAAGTGGTGAATGCGCTCAACCGTGCCTTTGCGGCGAGCATTCCCGAAGCGGGCGTGGTGGCGTTTGGGCCGCCTGCCATTCCCGGGTTGGGCACCGGCGCCGGGTTCACGATGCAGTTGCAGGATCGCAGCGGCGGACCGCCCGAATACCTGGCAGCGCAGGCGCAGCGCTTCATCGAGGCGGCGCGCCAGCGGCCGGAAATCGGCCGTATCGGCACCCTGTATCGGGCCAGCGTGCCGCAGATCTACGCCGACATCGATCGTAGCAAGGCGCTGAGGGCCGGTGTGCCGCTGAATGACGTCAACACCACGCTCGGGGCGTTGCTCGGTAGCTCCTACATCAACGACTTCAACCGGTTCGGCCGCGTCTACAAGGTCTACATCCAGGCGGAGCCCGAGTTCCGGAAGGACGCGAAGCAGCTTGGGCTGTTCTTCGTGAAGAACCAGCAGGGGGGCATGGTACCCCTCGATACGCTGCTGACCACCGCGCCGACCTCGGGGCCGGAGTTCACCAACCGCTTCAACCTGTTTCGATCCGCCGAGCTGACCGGCGTGCCGGCCGCCGGATACTCCTCGACACAGGCGCTCGACGCGCTCGAAGCCACGGCGCGCGAAGTGCTGCCGCAGGACATGAGCTTCGACTGGGCAGACATGTCGTTCCAGGAGCGGAGGGCGCCCGGCGTCGCGCTGGTGTTTTCGCTGGCGATCTTCCTGGTGTTCCTGATTCTGGCCGCGCAGTACGAGAGCTGGGGGCTGCCGTTCAGCGTGCTGCTGGGCACGCCGTTTGCCGCCTTTGGCGCGTATCTCGGGTTGTACCTGTCGCGGCAGTTCCTCGGTGAGAGTTACGTCAATAACGTGTTTGCGCAGATCGGGCTGATCATGCTGATCGGCCTGGCAGCGAAGAACGCGATCCTGATCGTCGAGTTCGCGAAGATGGAGCAGGACCGCGGGCTGAACGCGATGGATGCCGCGCTCAGCGCCGCGAAACTCCGCTTCCGGCCGATCCTGATGACCGCCTTCGCGTTCATCCTCGGCGTGGTTCCGCTGCTCACAGCGTCAGGCGCAGGAGCTGAAGCACGGAAGGTGATGGGCATGTCGGTATTCGCCGGCATGCTCATCGCCACTATCCTCGGCGTCCTGCTGATCCCGATGCTGTTCGTGGCCGTCGAGCGCGTGGTCGGCAAGAAAAAGCACGCGCCGGCGCCCGCGCAGCCGCAGCTCGCGACCGGGCACGGACCGGGGTCGCATTGAAATGACGCGCCGGCCTGGCTTCGCCTTCGCGATGATCGCGAGTGCCTCGATCATCAGCGCCTCGTGTGCCGCCTTCGGGTCCACCTACGAGCGTCCCGAGATCACACCGCCGCCCGCCTACCGCTTCACGACCGAGCCCGCCGACGCGCAATCGCTCGCCGATGCGCCGTGGTTCATGGTGTTCGACGATCCGACGCTGCAGGCCCTGATCAAAGAGGCGATCGTCGCCAACCTTGACTTGCGGATCGCGTTTTCGCGCGTCGAGGAGGCGCGGGCGCGGGCCGGCATTGCGCGGTCGTTCCTGTATCCGGAGGTCAACGGCGTCGCCAGCTACACCGCCAGGGGGGCGACGAGCTCCGACAACGAAGAGGGCGGCACGCGCCAGGGCTGGAATTACGGGTTCCAGCTGGCCTGGGAGATCGATCTCTTCGGACGGCTGCGGCGGCAGCGCGAGGCCTTCACCGCACTCGCTTTCGCGAGCGAACAGGCGCGCCGCGGCGTGCTGGTCACGCTCATCGGCGACGTCGCGTCCGGCTACTTCCTGTTGCGCGAGCTCGATCTGCAGCTGGCCATCGCCAACGAGACGCTGCGCCTCAACAACGAGACGGTGGTCTACTTCCAGAATCGCCTCGACGGCGGCGTGTCGAACCGCCTCGAGCTGGATCGCATCCAGGCGAACCGATCGCGCACGGCGGCGTCGATTCCGGACATCGAACAGCAGATTGCGGTGGTCGAGCACGAGGTCTCGTTCCTCCTGGGCCGGACCCCTGGACCCATCCCGCGCGAACCTCTCAGGGAGGGAGAAGGCATGCCGCCGCCGATTCCACCTGGCTTGCCGGCGCAGCTGCTCGAACGGCGGCCCGACGTGCTGCAGGCCGAACAGGAGTTGGTCGCCGCCAACGCGGACGTCGGGGCGGCAAAGGCGCTGTTCTTTCCGACGATCAGCCTCACGGGTTTTCTTGGCGGCATCAGCAACGACCTGACGAAGTTTCTCGGCGGCACCGGTGGGGTGTGGTCGCTCAGCCCAAGTTTGTTCCAACCGATCTTCCAGGCGGGGCGCATCCGCCGCAACGTCGAGGCGCAACAGGCGCGGTTCGAGGGCGCGCTCGCCTCGTATCAGAGGGCCGCGTACAACGGGTATCGCGAGGTCGCCGACTCGCTGGTCACCATCCAGAAGCTGGCCGACGTGCGTGTGCACCGTCGAGCGGGGGTCGTGGCCCTGCAGGATGCGTCGGTGCTCGCGCGCGAGCGCTACGACTCCGGACTGGCCAGCTACATCGAGATCCTCAGCGCCGACGAGGACCTCTTCGAACAACAGATACTGCTGGCCCAGACGGTTGGCGCGGAGCTCAGGGCGCGCGCGGGACTGTATCGATCGCTGGGCGGTGGGTGGCAACCGGCGCCGTCGCCGTAACGAGAGCAGGGGCTGATGGCCAAGGACAAGAACGAGAAGAAGGCGAAGAAGGACGGGAATGGCGCCGGCAAGCTGAGTGGGAAGGCCTACGCCAAGGAGCTGGCCAAGCTGCAGGCCGAGCTCGTGGCCCTGCAGGAGTGGGTGAAGGCCAAGGGCCTCCGCGTGGTGATCGTCTTCGAAGGCCGCGACGCTGCCGGCAAGGGTGGCACCATCAAGGCCATCACCGAGCGGGTGAGCCCGCGGGTGTTCCGGCTGGTCGCGCTGCCCGCGCCGTCGGACCGCGAGAAGACCCAGATGCACGTCCAGCGCTACCTGCAGCATTTTCCCGCGGCCGGCGAGATCGTGATCTTCGATCGCAGCTGGTACAACCGCGCCGGCGTCGAGC
>JALDXK010000407.1:0-5885 GCA_032155105.1 Acidobacteriota bacterium | reverse complement strand
CGAGCAGGCCGAGCAACTGCTCGACGTCGGCGAGGTGGAGACCGGTGGTCGGCTCATCGAGGATGTAGACGCCGCCTTTCTCCGCCATGTGGGTGGCCAGCTTGAGCCGCTGCCGCTCGCCGCCAGACAGCGTCGTGAGCGGCTGGCCGAGACTGACGTAGCCGAGCCCGACATCGGCGAGCCGCTCGAGGATCGCGTGCGCAGCCGGGGTGTGCGCCTTGCCGCCTCCGAAGAACGTCCTCGCCTCGGTCACCGGCATCGCGAGCACCTCGCTGATGTCCCTCCCGCCTGCCCCGGGCGAAGTCGAAGGGAACTTGTACTTCAGGACCGCGGCCTGGAACCGTTTCCCTTCGCACTCCTCGCAGGTGGTGGCGATGCTGGCCATCATTCCCAGGTCTGTGTAGATGACACCGGCGCCGTTGCACGCCTGGCAGGCGCCCTCGGAGTTGGCGCTGAAGAGCGCCGGCTTCACGCCGTTGGCCTTCGCGAACGCGGTGCGGATCGGGTCGAGCAGTCCGGTATACGTGGCCGGGTTGCTTCGTCGCGAGCCGCCGATCGCGCCCTGATCGATCGTCACCACACCTTCGCGCTCCGACAACGAGCCGTGGATCAGTGAACTCTTTCCCGATCCGGCCACACCGGTCACCACCACCAGCACGCCGAGGGGAATGTCCACATCGACGTTCTTCAGGTTGTGCGTGCTGGCCTTGCGGACCTTCAGCGCGCCCGAAGGCGTCCGCACCGTCTTCTTGAGGCGGGCCCGATCGTCGAGATGGCGGCCGGTGATGGTGCGGCTGGCTCGCAGCCCCTCGACGGTGCCCTCGAAGCAGACTGTTCCGCCCGCCGTACCGGCGCCGGGGCCGAGGTCGACGATGTGGTCAGCGATCGCAATCGTCTCCGGTTTGTGCTCCACGACGAGCACCGTGTTGCCTTTGTCCCGCAGCTGTAGCAGCAGGTTGTTCATCCGCTCGATGTCATGGGGGTGCAGGCCGATCGTCGGCTCGTCGAAGACGTAGGTGACGTCGGTGAGCGACGAGCCGAGGTGGCGAATCATCTTGGTGCGCTGGGCTTCGCCTCCCGACAGCGTGCCCGACGGGCGGTCCAGCGAGAGGTATCCCAATCCGATCTCCGCGAACGAGTCGAGGAGGTGTTGCAGCCCGGCGACCAGCGGCGCCACCGACGGTTCGTCGAGGCCGCGGACCCAGCCGGCCAGGTCGCTGATCTGCATCGAGCAGATGTCGGCGATATTCTTGCCCTTGATCTTCGACGACCGCGCCTCCTTGCTGAGCCGTGTGCCGTCGCACTCGGGGCAGGTCTGGAACGTCACCGCCCGCTCTACGAAGGCGCGAATGTGCGGCTGCATCGCCTCGACGTCCTTCGACAGGTACGACTTCTGGATCTTCGGGATCAGCCCCTCGTAGGTGAGGTTGATCGCCTGGACCTTGATCTTGGTCGGCTCCTTGTAGAGCAGGTCGTGAAGTTCCTTCTTGTTGAACTTGCGGATCGGCTTGTCGGGGTCGAAGAAGCCCGACTCGCGGAAGATCCGCCCGTACCAGCCGTCCATGCTGTAGCCGGGAATCGTGAGGGCGCCCTCGTTGAGCGACTTGCTGTCGTCGTACAGCGCCGACAGGTCGAAGTCGGTGACCGCGCCCATGCCCTCGCAGCGCGGGCACATGCCGCCAAGACGGTTGAAGGTCACCTTCTCGGTCTTCGTCTTGCCGGGGCCGCGCTCGACCGTCATGCCCCCGCTGGCCTTCACCGACGGCACGTTGAACGAGTAGGCGTGGGGCGAGCCGATGTGCGGCTTGCCGAGCCGGCTGAAGAGGATGCGCAGCATCGCGTTCGCATCTGTGGCCGTGCCGACCGTGGAGCGGACGTTCGCGCCCATGCGCTCCTGGTCGACGATGATCGCCGTGGTCAGGCCTTCGAGCAGGTCAACGTCCGGCCGCGCCAGCGTCGGCATGAAGCCCTGTACGAAGGCGCTGTAGGTCTCGTTAATCAGCCGCTGCGATTCCGCGGCGATCGTGTCGAACACCAGCGAACTCTTGCCCGAGCCGGAGATGCCGGTGAACACCGTCAGCCGGCGCTTCGGGATCTCGACGCTGACGTCCTTGAGGTTGTTCACCCGCGCGCCCTGCACGCGGATCAGATCGTGACTGTCCGCCTTCGCCGAACCCTCGCTGCGCTCGTGGCTTCGGCGCGACAGGTCCGCCCTCGCGGAGTTGGCAACTCGCCTAGGCACGGTCTGAGACATTGAGTTTCGCGGCGGCCTTGATGAGCGCCTTCAGGGCCCGCTCGTTGATGGTGTCGCCCTCGTGGAAGTCGATGGCGCGCCTGACGTTGCCATCGAGGCTCGCGTTGAAGAGGCCGGAAGGGTCCTTCAGTTCAGCGCCCTTGGCGAAGGTCATCTTCACCGCGTTCTTGTAGGTCTCACCAGTGCAGACGATGCCGTCGTGCGACCACACCGGCACGCCCGTCATCCCGTTCGACGGCTTCTTCCACTTCCGCTCCTCGATCATCTTGGGGTCGGCCTCCTCGATGATCGCGCGGATTCGCGACAGCATCTCGTCCCGCCAGTCGCCCTTTACCGCGCCGTTGTTCTTCTTGGCCATCAGCGCACCTCCTTATCCACCGCAGCGCTCACTCCATCCGTAACGCGAGCACGGGATCAATCCTGGTGGCGCGCCGCGCCGGGAACCATGAGGCCAATTCGGCGACCAGCAACAGCATCGCCGACACCGCGATGTAGATTACCGGATCGGCGGGATCGACTTCGAACAGCACCTGTTCCATGAGCCGCGACACCGCAAACCCACCCGCGACACCAAGGCCGATGCCTACCAGGGTGAGCCGGCGGCTGTGGCCGAGCACCATCCGCATCACCGCACCGGGCGAGGCGCCGAGGGCCATGCGAATGCCGATCTCGCTAGTGCGGAATGCGACCAGGTGGGCCATCACGCTATACACCCCCATGCTGGCCAGCAGCAGCGCGAGTGCGGCGAAGGCGCCGAGCAACACCA
This sequence comes from Acidobacteriota bacterium, assembly GCA_032155105.1. Classification (GTDB taxonomy): domain Bacteria; phylum Acidobacteriota; class Vicinamibacteria; order Vicinamibacterales; family UBA2999; genus 12-FULL-67-14b. The sequence continues at coordinate 2,865 of JALDXK010000407.1, read as the reverse complement.
GCGCCAGCCTGCGGTCTGCCACGGTTTGCGCAATCCGCGTCGACAGGGTTTGCGGCTGGAGCAGCGGCAGATCCGGATCCACGGACCGCAGCGCCTCGCGCACGAGCGGCACCATCGCCGCGGGACTGGTGTTGGTGCGCACCAGGATGTTGGTGAAGGTCTCTGGCCGCTGCAACGCCGGCAGGAAATAGTCCGGTTCCGGCGGTGTGTTGAGTCCGGTGCTGCGCACGTCGGCCACCACGCCAACAATCTGCGACGGCATCTGGCCCATGCCGGTCACCAGCGTGCGACCGATCGGATCCTCTCCGGGGAAATGCCGGCGCGCAAAGGTCTCGTTGACGATCACCACGTGCGGCACGCGTGAACTGTCGCGCTCGTCGAAATCACGCCCGGCGCGAATCGGGATGCCGAGCGTCTGGAAATATCGCGGCGACACCAGATGACGATTCGCCATCGGCCGCTCGCTCATCGGCGGCAGCGACGTGCCCATCACCGCGACCGGCGCCGGCGTGTTTCCGCCCGTCAGCGGCACGCGATCGGTCAGCGTCGCCGCCCCCACGCCGGGCATCGTTGACAGCCGCTGATAGAACTGCTCGAAGAAGGCGACGAGTTTTTCGCGATCGTAACGCTGTGGCGGCAGTACGAGTTGCGCGGTGAAGATCCCTTCTGGCTGGAACCCCGGCTCGACGCGCTGGAGCCGCGCGAAGCTGGTGAGCAGCAAGCCGGCGCCAATCAGCAGCACCAGCGACAGCGACACTTCCGCGATCAGCAGCCCGGCGCGCAGCCGCTGGCCGGTGGCCGTGGACCCGCGGCTCGCTTCCTTGAGTGTCTCCACCACGTTGACGCCAGACGCCTGCAGCGCGGGCAGCAGCCCGATCGCGAATCCGGTCAGCAACGTGACCAGGAGCGTGAAGCCGAGAGCCACGGGATCGACCGCGACATCGAGGACGCGCGGGATCAAGTCGGCGCCGAAAGTCACGATGGCGCTGACGGCCCACATCGCGAGCAGGAGACCGACTAGGCCTCCAAGCGCGGCGATGAGCATGCTTTCCATCAGCAGCTGACCGACCACGTCCGCGCGGCTCGCGCCGAGTGCGAATCGCGCGGCGATCTCTTTGCGGCGTGCCGCGAACCGGGCCAGCAGCAGGTTGGCGATGTTCGCGCACGCGATCAACAGCACGCAGCCAACGGCGCCGAACAGCATCAGGTAGCTGCGGCGTTGCTGCCCGACGGCGTCTTCGAGCAGCGGTACCACTTCAATCTGCGTTGGCGCATCGACGTTGCTCGGGTGCGCTGCCTTATAGCCGTTGGCAATCACGTTCATCGCGTCGCGGGCCTGCTCGAGCGACACCTCCGGACCGAGCCGTGCAATCGCCTGGAAGAAGAACCCGCCGTTGTTCAGTTGCGATGGCACGAGATACGGCACTTCCGCCGGCCGCGGCACCCACACGTCGAACTGGTTCAGCGGAAACGATCCCGCGGCTTCGGGAAGGACGCCGATGATGGTGCGCGGGTGCCCGTCGAGCGTGATCGCCTGTCCAAGGATCGATGACTGGCGGTTGAAATGCCGCTGCCAGAAGCGATGGCTGACCAGGACGACTGGTTCGCCGCCGGGCTGATCTTCGCTGGCCGCGAAATTACGCCCGAGCAGCGGCTCGACGCCCAACGTCGGCAGCAGCGTTGCCGACGCGAACAGGCCGACCACCTGCTCAGGGTCGCCGCGACCCGTCAGCGTGAACGCATTGAACGCGGAGAGCGCCAGGTGGCTGAACACCTGCTGCCGCTCCTGCACCTCGAGAAAACGCGGATGGGAAAAGCCGACGCGGTTGAAGTTCAGTTCGAGATTCGTCGAGCTCAATCGGACCAGGCGTTCCGGTTCGGGATAGGCCAGCGGCCGGAGGAACACCGAATTCACCACGCTGAACAGCGCCACGTTGGCGCCAATGCCGAGCGCGAGGCCGAGCACGGCGATGCACGTGAAGCCCGGCGACTTGAACAGTTGACGGACGGCGTAGCGCAACCTGGTATGCACGGCGACCTCCGGCGCTATTGTGGCTCAGTGAAGACGCGCGCGCACGTATCGCGGGTGAGGAGATGCGAGGATCATGGGATGAACGCCGCGAGCGCCACGTCCACGGCCGCTGCCGCGCCTCGGCGCAGCCACCAGAGGCGTGGTTTGTCCGGCACACACACGAGCGGCTCGTCCTGCGCCCGGCCCGCTGACGTGACCGGTACCGCGAGCGGATCCTGCATCTCGACATCGAGGATCGCGCCAAGGCCGTGCGCGAGGTGCGTGCGGCCGTAATGCGTCAGCATGCCCCTCGGCGACAGCGCCGGTGAGATCGCGAAGCCCGACAGCAGCTCCTGCCCTGGAATCACGGGCCGCTCGAGTGCCAGGAACGGCCGCGCGAATCCCGTGACGTTGAGTGAGATGAAATACGTCGTCGTTTCGAAGATGCCGCGTCCCCAAGGCGGCAGCCGCGACGCGACGGAGGCTCGCAGCATGCCCATGCCCGGCAGGAGCGGACCCGATACCGACCACCACCGCCGCTTCCGCTCACGGAGTGGAATCGTCAGATCCGCGGTCACCCCATCGTCCCGCCGCACCGCGCTGACGTCGGCCAGCGTGAGCGGCTCGAAGACGCCGAAGTGGTTGATGCGCGCGAGGCTGCGCCGCAATTGCCTGACGTCGAACAGGTCGTGTTCGTAGAACGTCAGGGCGCGCCGAAGTGTGGAGTCGTTGATGCCGGAATGACCGGCGAAGTTGATGCGTCCGATCGCATGCGCCGATCCCATCCAGATGCGCGCGGTCGCGTCCACCGGCTCGCCGCGCGTGTGGAGGTCGAGCATCGCCGCGAACACGAC
>JALDXK010000406.1:0-5910 GCA_032155105.1 Acidobacteriota bacterium | reverse complement strand
GGCAAGGACTGTGCAATAACCTCGGCGTGTACGATCGCATTGCGCGCATCTACGATGTGATCTTCGGCGCGATTCTCCAGCCCGGCCGTGAACGCGCCGTGCGTTCCATTCCATCGAAGCCAGGATTGCGAGTCCTCGAACTCGGGATCGGCACCGGGCTGACCGCGCCGCTCTATCCGCGCGACTGGACCGTCGTCGGCGTCGACCTCTCGGCGCCGATGCTCTCCGAAGCGCAGAAGCGCATCGAAAAGCTCGGCCTCGATCACACCGTCAGGTTGCTCGAAGCCGATGGCGCGCGGCTGCCGTTCGACGATGAGAGCTTCGACGTGGTGCTGGTGCCGTACGTGATGTCGGTGGTGCCCGATCCGTTGAGCGTCGGACGCGAGTTGCGCCGTGTGTGCAAGCCGGGCGGCCAGGTCATCCTGCTCAACCACTTCCTCAGCCAGGATTCGGTGGGCGCGAAACTCGAACGGTGGATGTCGCCGCTGACGCGACGCATCGGCTTCCGTACCGACCTGTCACTGCCCTGGCTGCTCACCGGCACGGGCCTGACGCTGATGCACATCGCCGCCGTGAACGTGCCGCCGATCTGGAAGCTGGTTACTTGCGTGAAGGACTGAGGAAGGTCCGAAGCCGCTCCACTTCCGCCTCCAGTGCCGCCTTGAATCCGCGATCGCGCGGCGGGCGTCCGCTCACGTACCCGGTATCGACGCCGAGCGCGCCGCCGGCCGCCGACACGTTCGCCCACCCGATCACGTGCTCACGCCAGAGCAGCGGCAATGCATAGTAGCCGTGCTTGCGGTGCGCCACGGGCGTGTAGGCTTCGAACCGGTACGGCCAGCCCCACAGCAGCTCGAACTTGCGTCGATCCCATACCAGCGGATCGAACGGCGCCAGCAGGCGCACGCGATCGGGTGCGGATGCGCCTTCCGCCTTTTCATCAGCCGGCCAGTACCACGTCTGGCCGCTGACGACGCTGTGCGCGGAGCGCCGCTTCGCGCGGGCGAGCGCGCCGGTGATGTCGGTGGCCCATTGCGGCACCGCATACCGCAGCCGGCGTACCGCATACGACACGCTCGTGGCCGGCAGTGGCGCGTACTTGCGCACCACGACGTCGACGAGCGCATCGAGACGCGCGCGCCGTTCGGCGGCGTTGGTCCGCCCGCCGTCGTGCTGGTGGGCGGCATAGATGCGGATGCCGGTTTCGCGCCGTGCCACGCGCAGCAGGCCCTTGTAGTGCATCAACTCCAGCAGGTGCGTGGTTGCGCTCGACGAGCCGCCCCAGTAGTTGGTGACCCTGCCGTGCGCGAAGTGCGCGTCGACCGCGCGCGGATGCACTTCGCCGCCGTCGCGCACGAATTGCAACACGGCCTGCGCGCGCTTGTTCGACGCCGACGGCAGGAGGCCGGCGCCCTCGCGCGGATGCATCAGCGCCGACACGCGGCGGGTGACGAAGCCGTAGTTGATGAAGAAGTCCTCTTCGATCGGCAGCGTCGTGTAGAGACGCTCGAGGTCGCCGGCGCGGTAATCGTCCACGCGATGACGCAGTGTGAGGTCCTGGGCGCGGGCGGGAGCGCGAATGGGATCAGCCTGCACGAACCCGAGACGCTCCAGTGTGGTGACGAGATCGTCGGAGCTGAATTGGCGGACCACCGCGAAGCGACGCAGATCGCGCAATGAACCGCACCTCGTACCCGATTGCCGATTGCCGATTGCCGATTGCTGATTGCTGACTGCTGACTGCTGGCACCTAATACGGAACGTCGATCAGGCGATCGCCGCTGCGCATGTCCTCTTCCAGGAGTTCCAGCAACGCGGCGGCAACCGGGCCCGGTTTGCCGTTGCCGATCGTGTGCGAGTCCCACTGCACGATGCCGGCGACGCGCACCGAGCTGCCAATCAACAGCATCTCGTTCGCGGCCAGCGCATCTTTCAGCGTGACGTGCGCAACCCTGACGTCCTTGATCAGCCCTTGCGTCACGAGTTGCCGCGCGAGCTCGAGCAGCCTGAGGGACGTGCAGCCCGACAGGATGTGATCGAACGTCGGGTGCACCATCACGCCGTCCTTGCCGACGAACGCGACGTTCATGTTCGAGCTTTCGCCGACGTGGCCGTCGTGATCGATGAACACGCCGTTGTCGAACCCCGCCTCCTTCGCTTCCATCTGCATCAGCACGTTGGGCAGGTAATTGGTGGTCTTGGTGATGGCGTAGAGCGGCGGCTTGATCGGATACGTGGTGGTCATCACCCGCACGCCCTCGGTCTTCCATTTCTCGGGATAGACGAGGCCCGGGAAGATCATCACGAAGAAACCGGGTTCCGCGCCGACGGCCGGCATCAGGTCGAGGCTGCCCGGACCCGACGACAGCCAGTAGCGGATCGAGCCGTCCTTGCGGCCGCTGGCCGCCGTCGTCTTGATGATGGTGTCGCGCATCTCCTCGCGCGAGCATGGCAACTTGAGCTTCGACCGCTCGGCCGACTTCACGAAGCGATCGAGGTGCGCCTCGAGATCGTAGATCTTGCCGTTGACGATGCCGGCGGTGTCGAAGATGCCGTGGCCGCGGTGCACCATGTGATCGTCGAAGGGGATCACCATCAGCGCGGGATCGGTGACCACGCCACCGAGCTGGCTCGAATAGAACGCCGAGTATTTCACCGGCTGCGTCGATCGCAGCTTGTGCAACCCGTCGATCACGTCGGTGGCCGACAGCATGCGGAGACCGGCTGGAGAAACAGGCATGGCCGACAGTCTAACACTCGGGTGCAACGAGTGCGACGGGTGCATCAGGTGCGTAACCCTCACTCGCCCCGGAGTGCGATCAGCGGATCCACCGTCGTGGCGCGCCGCGACGCGAGGACTGACGCCAGGATGCCGACGGCAACCAACACCGCGCCGGCGGCGAAGCTGAACGCCAGCCCGGCGTCCTGTAGTTCAGGCAGCAGCGCAGCGAGGCCAGCACGCGCGACCGCCGACATCACCACTCCGAGCGCCGCGCCGCCGAGAATCGCGCGGATGCTGGTAGACGCCACCGTCCACCACACGGTGCGCGGGCGCCCGCCGAGTGCGAGCCGCACGCCGACTTCCTTGGTGCGTTCCACCACCGATCGCGCGCTCACGCCGTAAGTGCCGATGGTCGCGAGCAGCAAGCCGATCAATCCGCACACCGAGATCAGGGAGGCACGGAAGCGTTGCGCGCCCAGGGAGTTCGAGAGGAATTCTTCCAGCGTGACGATGTTGGATAACGGCTGGCCCGGATCGACGGACCAGATGGCGCGCCGGATCTCCTGGACGAAGCCACCAGGATCACCCTGCGTGCGCACCACCAGGCTGACCGGCGCCTGGGCGCCGCTGCCTTGATAGAACGGGGTATACACAGTATCGACGGGCTCCAGGTCGAGACCGACGTCCCGCACGTCCTCGACCACGCCAACGATCTCCAGCCACGGCAGGTTGTCGGCGCCGCGCTTGAGGCGTTTGCCCACCGCATCGCCGGCCCAGAACCGATCGGCGACCGACGTGCTGACCAGCGCGACCTGCGTCGTGCCGGTGCGATCCTGGACGGTGAAATCGCGGCCGCTGACGATCGCGCTCTTCATCGTCTCGAGATAGCCCGGCGTGATGCGGCGGAACTGCATCGTGTACGGCTGGCCGTCCGGCTGCGGATGATGCTCGATTTGCACCATCGAGAGAAATGGCGAGTTGACCGTGAACAAGTTGAGCGTCGTGCCGGCGGCGACGACACCGGGCACCGCGCGCACGCGTTCGAGCATCTGCTCGACGAAGCGCGAGCGATCGGCTTCCGCGGGATAGACGCGGGAGGCCAGCCGGATCTGCGCGGTGATCACGTTGGCGGCGTGGAAACCAGGATCGATCGCCGCGTTCTGCAACAACGTCTTCACGATCAGCGCGCTCGACGACAGCAGCACCAGGGCCATCGCGGTTTGCGCCACGACCAGCGTGAGCCGTGTGCGCGCCGACCAGCGTCCGCCGATGGCGCGGCGGTTGCCGCTGCCGAGATCACCGGCCATCGCCGGGCCGGCAAATCGCCACACCGGTGCCGCGACGGCAACGGTCATGATTGCCACGGCCGACACGACCGCCGCGACCGCGACACGCCAACCCACTGCGATCGCATCCGCCGTGAATGCGTTCGACGGGTCGAGGGCAAAGAGCGCCGGGACCAGCGCCGACGCGCCGGCGAGCCCCAGGGCGGCGCCGATGAGGGCGACCAGCCACGCCTGCGTCAGTTCAGGAGCGGCGATCGCTGCGCGTGAGGCGCCAAGCGCCGCGCGCAGCGCGAAGTCGGCGCGGCGGAACATCACGTCGGCCAGCGTCAGATTGGCGAGATTCGCGATCGCCAGCAGCGACAGGCCGATGATGGCCGCAACGAGCATCAACACCGCGTTGCTCTGCGAGCCGTAGCGCGCGTCGCGTAAATCGCGCACGCCGTTGCGCCAACTGCGTTTCAGGATCGCCGGCAGTTCATCCTGGATCGCCGGGAACAGTCCGGCCATTTCGGCTTCCGCCTGTGTGGCGGTGACGCCCGGCCGGAGCACACCGATCGCCTGCACCAACGTCGCGCCCTGCCGCTCCACCGGCCGCAGGTCGAGCGGGGTCCAGAACTCGGTTCGCGTGAAGGCCGGATCGAAGCCGGCACGGATCACGCCGATGATCGTGTGCGGTTCCCCATCGACCACCAGCGCGCGTCCGATCGCGCTGGGGTCGCCGCCGAAGCGGCGCTGCCAGAAGCCGTCACTCAAGACCGCGACCTTCCCATCCGAGGCGACTTCGGCTTCCGTGAACACGCGGCCGGCACGCGCCTCGCCGCCGAGCGCGCCGAAGAAGCCGGCCGATACGCGGCCGGCGCTCACGCTTTCAGGTTCGCCGTCACCGGTAATCGCGCGATCGGTGACCCAGATGCCCTCCATGCGTTCGAAGCTCTTCACCCGTTCGCGAAAGCGCATGAAGGTGATCGGGTAGTGCGGCGTCGCGCTGGCGAACGCGGTCGTCCCTGGTGGCTGCATGTACAGGCGCACCAGCCGATCGGCATTCGGAAAGGGCAGCGGGCGGATGAAGATCGCGTTGGCGACAGTGAGCACGGCGCCGACCGCCGTGATCACGATCATGATGGTGAGGATTCGGCCGAGCGCGAGGCCCGGTTGCTTGACGAGCATGCGCCACGCCACGCGGGCGTGTCCGGTCGATGATGTGGCCATGCATCACGATACGGATCGCGAGGCATGCCGCACAGTGCCAGCACGCCGTGACGGCCTTCGACGACCGAGGAGGTACGCTGCAAGGCGTGGCCCTGCCACGTCGCCCCGGTGTGCCATGCCGCCCGAGCCGGCGCAGAAAGCTGCCGCGTTTCAGACGTCTGAAACGCGGCGTGCCCCGGCTTCCATCCCTGTTGCATCTTGGCCTTGCGGCCCGCGCCGCGCGTGCGGGGCAGCTGGCGCTCCCCATAGCCCCAGGGCAGCAGAGACTCCCTGGCCCATTGCCTCCACGACGACGGGGTGCCGGGGCCCAGTCCTCCGCAACGCCCTCCCACCAAAAATCCACGAGGGCAGCGAGAGCCGGCACCTGCTTGCGCCCCTTGGGCATAACGTGGTGACGGACGGGCAACTGATGGCGCTGCGCCAAGGCTGCGATCGCCTCAAGCGTCGCCGGCAGTGGACGGCCCCCCGGGGCCGAAGTCTGGGGAGCCGCGTCCACGATACGGCAGGGATAGAGCGGGAGCGCGCGAGTCTCCCAGTGGCTGCGATACGGGTAGCGCCCCTCGTCCCATTGCGTCCCCTCGGCTTGCCTCACCGCCCCGAACGCCTTGGCTGCTGGCTCCGCCTGCCCCCCTGGGGGCAGGCCTCGGGGCGATTCTCCGCCGCTTCTTCCCGCCGCCGGTACCCTGTACGGAG
>JALDXK010000405.1:0-5924 GCA_032155105.1 Acidobacteriota bacterium | reverse complement strand
AGGCCGATTCTGGCTGCGTCGATTCAACGCCGCGCGCGTGGCACGCCTCGTCGAGCAACTGGGCGGCCTCATGGAAGCCGGCCACTCCATTTCCGACAAGGACGTGAAGACCGCCGCGCAACTGGTCGCCGAAAATGCCGACGTCGATCTCCGCGATTACTTCCTCAAGGACGGGCAGCTCCGCACTGCGGGCAAGCGGCGGATCGCCGCCAAGTCTGCCAACCAGCGGCGTTACCTCGACGCCATCGAACGCGACGACATCGTGTTCGGCATCGGGCCCGCGGGCACCGGCAAAACGTATCTTGCGATGGCTCAGGCGGTGAGCTACCTCCTCGCCAAGAAGGTCAGCCGCATCGTCCTGGCGCGTCCGGCCGTCGAGGCGGGGGAGAAGCTCGGCTTCCTGCCCGGCGACCTGCAGGAGAAGGTGAACCCCTACCTGCGCCCGCTCTACGACGCGCTCTACGACATGCTCGACATCGAGAAGGCCGAAAAGTATCTCGAACGCGGCGCGATCGAAGTGGCGCCGCTCGCCTTCATGCGTGGCCGCACGCTGAACGACGCGTTCGTGATCCTCGACGAAGCGCAGAACACCACCACCGAGCAGATGAAGATGTTCCTGACGCGCCTCGGCTTCGGCTCGAAAGCCGTCGTCACCGGCGACGTCACGCAGATCGATCTGCCGTTGGGCCGCTCGTCGGGCCTGGTGCAGGCCATGGAAGTGGTCGGCAAGGTCGACGGGATCTCGTTCGTGTACTTCGATGAGCGCGATGTGGTTCGTCATAAGCTCGTGCAAGCGATCGTGAAAGCCTACGACGCCTATGGCAGCGGCCCGTCTACGCGTTAACGTCGCAAGTCCTGACGGTGACTCGATCCGCAAAAGCGCCGGAACGGCGCAACGGCGGACCGCCGATGCGGGCACGCAAGGTCTCGCGCCGTGGCTGGTGAAGATCGCCCCCGCCACTGCGCGCGGCGATCTGTGCGTGGCGATCGTGTCGGACCGCCGTATGCGCGCCCTCAACCGGCAGTTCCGCGGCAAGGACTACGCCACCGACGTCCTCTCGTTCCCGGCCGAGTCGCGGGGGTTCATGGGCGACATCGTGATTGCCTCTGGCGTGGCGAAGAAACAGGCGAAAGCCGCCGGACACAGCCTGAAAACGGAGATTCGCGTCCTGACGTTACACGGATTGTTACATCTGCTCGGCTACGATCACGACGCCGATGATGGCAAGATGGCGCGAGCGGAGGCCCGCTTGCGCAGAAAAGCGGGGCTACCGGAAGGGTTAATCGAACGTAGTCGATGACACCGCTGCTCCTCTTCCTCCTGGGCTGTGCCGTAACGTACCTGGGCACCGTATCCGCGGCATTCAATGCCCTGATGCGACTGTCGCTGCGCATCCACGCCGAACGCACCGATCGCGATGACGCGCTCGGTCAGTACCTCGAAGATCCGCGCCGGCTGTTCATTCCCGTTCGCCTCCTGATCAGCACGCTGACGATCATCGTCGGGGCGTTGCTCGCGCGCGTCACCGGTCTCGATCGCACCGGCTTCCCGGTGTTCATCTTTGCCCTCATCCTCATCGTCATCGCCTGCGAGCACCTGATCCCCCTGCTGATCGTGCGGCGCGATCCGGAGCGCGTGCTCGACGTGCTGCTGCCGTCGTTCGATGTGATGGCGAAGGTGCTGCGGCCCCTGACGGCCACGATGCTCCGCATGGGGACCAGCAGCCATCGCAATCAATCTGGCGTCCGGCGGAACCACTCCGGCGTGCGCAAGTCCGTCAACGGCAAGGGCCAGCCGGAACAGCCGGTGGTGGAGGCGCCGCCGCACCCGCCACAACCCGAAGTCGAAGCGCAGCAGGAGGGCCAGGCGCGCGAGCTGTTGCGGACCCTCGCCGACTTCCGCGAGACGATGGTGCGCGAAGTGATGACGCCGCGCCCCGACATCATCGCCATCGACAGCGCCGCCACCATGGAGCAGCTCTACCAGCTGTTCCGCGAACAGCAGTACTCGCGCGTGCCGGTGTTCAAGGACACGCTCGACAACGTCCAGGGCTTCGTTTTCATCAAGGACCTGATCCAGCGCAGCCCAGCGCCGGGCTTGCAGACCGGATCGATCGGACCCCTGATCCGCCCCGCGCACTTCGTGCCCGAGACCAAGCGGGTGCCCGATCTGCTCAAGGAGTTCCAGCGCCGTCGCGTGCAGATTGCCATCGTCGTCGACGAGTACGGCGGCACGGCGGGCCTGGTCACCGTGGAAGACCTGCTCGAAGAGATCGTCGGTGAAATTCGCGACGAGTACGACGTCGAGGTGGAGCGCATCGTCGACGAGGGCCGCGGCACGTTCCTGCTGAGCGGCAGCGTGCACGTGGACGAGATGGCGAACCTGCTCAAGGTGACCATCGACGACCACGGCTTCGAAACCGTGGGCGGCTACCTGTTGTCGCGTCTCGGCCGCGTGCCTCACGTCGGCGAGCAGCTCGACGTGGACGGGCTCGACGTGGAGATCGTCGACACGCAGCAGCGTCGCATTACCCGCGTGCGCATGAGCCGTCCCGCACCGGTACCGGCCGCCGAGGACGAAGCGCGGGCGTGAAGGCCGGCCTCGTTGCGCTCGTCGGTCGTCCAAACGCCGGGAAATCGACGTTGCTGAACCGGCTGGTCCAGCAGAAGCTCGCCATCGTCTCCGACAAACCGCAAACCACCCGCAATCGCATCGTCGGGGTGCGGCAGTACGAGGACGGCCAGGTGGTGTATGTGGACACGCCCGGGGTGCACAAGCCCTTGCATCGCCTCAACGTCCGCATGGTCGACGCCGCGCTCGATACGTTGAGCGAGGTCGATTTGGTCGCGGTCGTCGTCGATGCCAGCGAGGCATCGGGCGGCGGCGATCGCTTCCTTATTGACGTGGTAAAGTGATCGAAGACGCCTCGCATCCTGGTGCTCAACAAGGTCGACGCCGTGGACCGCCTGCAGTTGTTGCCGCGGCTGGCCGAGTACGAGCAGGAGGGCTTCGAGGAGCTGGTGCCCGTCTCAGCGCTGACCGGAGAGAACGTCGAGCGGCTCGAACAGCTCTTCCTGAAGCACCTGCCCGAGGGCGATCCGATCTATCCGAAGGACTACCTCACCGATCAGCCCGAGCGGTTCTTCGTGGCCGAACTGGTCCGCGAGCAGGTGCTGCAGCAGACCCGCGACGAGCTGCCGTTCTCAACCGCGGTGGTCGTCGACAAGTTCGAGGAGCCGGACCCTTCGACTCCGCTCAGGGCAGGCGCGAAGGGCCTGATGCGGCTCTACTGCACCATCCTCGTCGAGCGGGAGACGCAGAAGCCGATCCTCGTCGGCAAGGCCGGCGCGCGCATCAAGGAGATCGGCACAGCAGCACGCAAGGAGCTCGAGGCATTCTTCGACGCCAAGGTGTTTCTCGACCTTCATGTGAAGGTGAAACAGGGTTGGCGAGAGGACGACAGGACGCTTGATTCACTGGGATTGCCATCAAGAAGACGACGGTAAGCCACAGAAGGCGCAGAAAGCGCAGACTTCGCGTGTAAAATTGCGTGATCGCCATGGGTCCGCAGCGCAGAATTGACGTCGTACTCGACTCGGTCAAGCGGCTTCTCCGCATCGGCGCCACCGCCAATCTCCTGAACCTGCTTCAGAAGCAACACCCTGCGGACCTGGCGCAGGTGTTTGGCTCGCTCCTCGATACGGAACGCGAGGCCGTGTTCTCGATCCTCGTCGAGCGCAGCGGCCGGCTGGCCATGGAAACCGTCAGCGAAATGGGCCCCGAGGAGGGCGCCAAGCTGCTGACCGGCCGCTCTGCCGAAGAAATTGCCAGGTTGTTGCAGGAAATTCCCTCAGACGATGCCGCAGCGCTGATCGATTACCTGCCGGAGGAGTTGTCGACCGAGGTCCTGGAACTGATGCGGCGCCGCGAATCGGGGCAGGTCGAGAGCCTCCTCGAGTACGGCGAGCAGACCGCGGGCCGCATCATGAACCCGCAGGTGTTCGCGCTGAGCGAAGACCTGACGGTCGGCGAGGCGATCACCGCGTTGCAGAGCTCGCGCGACGTGGAGATGGTGTTTTACCTCTACGTGGTTGATGCGCGGCGGCATCTCGTTGGCGTGACGTCGCTGCGGCGGCTGCTGCTGGTCTCGCCGGAGACGCCGCTCAAGCGCATCATGACGCCGGAAGTGACGAGTGTGCGCGTGGACACCGATCAGGAAGAGGTGGCGCGCCAGGTGGCGTCGTACAACCTGCTCGCGGTCCCGGTGGTCGACGAGGAGAACAAGCTCGTCGGCATCGTCACGGTGGATGACGTGATTGACGTCATCAAGGACGAAGCGGCGGAAGACCTGCTGCGCCTCGCCGGCGTGTCGGGCGACGAGAAGATCGAGACGCCGGTCAGCGAATCGATTCGCAAGCGCCTGCCGTGGCTTGGCATCAACCTCGGCACCGCCTTCCTGGCGGCGTCGGTCGTGGCGATGTTCGAAGGCACGATTCAGCAGGTCACGGCGCTCGCGATTTTCATGCCGATCGTGGCTGGCATGGGTGGGAACGCGGCCACGCAAACGCTGACGGTGATCGTCCGCGGCCTGGCGCTCGGCGAGGTGTCGTTCGCGACCGCGCGCAAGGCGCTCATGAAGGAAATGGCAATCGGTCTCGGCAATGGCATGGCGCTGGGACTGGTCGCGGCCGGCGTGGCGTGGGCCACCAAGCAGGATCCGATGCTGGGCCTCGTGCTCGGCATGGCGATGCTCGTAAACCTGCTCGTGGCCGCCACCGCCGGCACGCTGGTGCCGCTTGGCTTGAAGGCGATGAAGGTCGACCCGGCGCTCGGCTCGTCGGTGTTCATCACCACCTTCACCGACGTGGTCGGGTTTGCCTCGTTCCTGGGGCTGGCCACGATCTTCCTCAGGTACCTTGTAAGATAGATGCCGCTCTACACGGCCGAGGCCCTCGTTCTCCGCACCTACAAGCTGGGCGAAGCCGACCGCATCGTCGTGTTCCTGACGCGCGATCGCGGCAAGAAACGCGGGGTGGCGCCGAATGCGAGAAAGTCGCGCCGGCGGTTTGGCGCGGCACTCGAGCCGCTGACCGAAGTGCGAATGTCGTACTTCGAGAAGGAGCGGCGCGAGCTGGTGGGGCTGAACTATGCCGAGCCCGTGCGGTCGCCGCTCTCGGCGGTCAGTCCCGAGGCGCTCGGCTACAGCCACTACTTCGCGGAGTTGATCGACGAGTGGGCGGCGGAGGCCGACGCCGACGAGCGGTTGTTCCGGCTTGGCACGTCGGCACTCGAGGCGCTCGTGGGCGGCGCGCCGCCCGAGGCACTGGCGCGGTATTTCGAATGCTGGCTGCTGCGCCTGCAGGGCGTGTATCCGGCGGATTTGTCGCTGTCGAGCGCAGCGGCAACCTTCCTCGACGGCGTGCGTAAAGTGGGCCCGCGTGACGTCGAGTCGCTGGGCGCGTCGAACCGCGTGCTGCGGGAAATTGAACTGGTTCACCGGAAGCTGATTGCGATGCATCTCGAGAGGGAACCCCGGTCCGTTCGCGTGCTGAACGAACTGCGGCGGCACGTCACGTGACATTCCAGGATCTGATCCTCAAGCTCCAGCACTTCTGGTCGGCGCAGGGTTGCCTCATCCAGCAGCCGCTCGACCTCGAAGTGGGCGCCGGCACCTCGCACCCGGAAACGCTGCTGCGCGTGCTGGGTCACACGCCGTGGAGCGTGGCCTACGTGCAGCCGTCGCGGCGGCCCGACGATGGCCGTTTCGGCCAGAATCCGAACCGGCTGTTCAAGCATCACCAGCTGCAGGTGATCCTCAAGCCCTCTCCCGATGACGTGCAGCAGATCTATCTCGAGAGCCTCGAGGCGGTCGGCATCAACCCGCGCCAGCACGACATCCGGTTCGAGGAAGACAACTGGGAGT
>JALDXK010000404.1:0-5937 GCA_032155105.1 Acidobacteriota bacterium | reverse complement strand
GTCGAATGTCCTGAGTAAGCTGACGGCCAGCCGAAGGCCGGACGTTAGCGCATCGGAGGACTGACGGCCTCATGGCAAGCCATTTGACAGGTCGAATGTCCTGAGTAAGCTGACGGTCGGCCGCAGGCCGGACGTTAGCGCATCGAAGGACCGACGGCCTCATGGCAAGCCATCAACACGTCGAATGTCCTGAGTAAGCTGACGGCCAGCCGCAGGCCGGACGTTAGCGCATCGAAGGACCGACGAGCGCTCATGGCAAGCCATCTGACGGGTCGAATGTCCTGAGTAAGCTGACGGCCAGCCGCAGGCTGGACGTTGGCGCATCGAAGGACTGACGGCCTCATGGCAAGCCATCTCTGACAGGTCGAATGTCCTGAGTCATCAGAAGGCGCAACGCGCCATCCAGGCGAGCACCACTTCGGCAAATTGCACAGGCTCCTCGAAGAAGGCTTGGTGGCCGCTTCGTTCGAACAGGTGCAGGTGCGCGTTGGGCACTTTGTCGACAATGCCGTCCCACATCGTGAATGGGACGGCGTAGTCATACCGTCCGTGCGCCACGAGGACCGGCACGCGCAGCGACTCGAGGCCGGCGAGGACGGTCCAGCGGTCCGTCAGTGTCCCGAGGAAGTGCTCGAACACGCGCGAGGTTGAACATCGATCCGGCGAAGAGGGCGGCCGCGTCGAAGCGCGGGTCGAAGAAACGCATCGGCGTCTGGGCAAAGACCGCCTGTGTGGGCGGCGTGTCTGGCGCCAGCCCGGCCATGTTCTCCTGAAGGATCGCTTTCCGCTCTTCCGATCCGTCGGCGGCGAAGAAGGCCGTGGACGCCGTGACCATCGCCTGGAGGTCGCCCGTTGGCGGCGTGCCGGCCATGATCACGTGCGACACGGTCTCGGGGCACCGCCTTCCGTACTCGAGGGCGGCCGCGCCCATGATCGAGACCCCCAGCACGGCCACGCGAGGTAGGCCGAGATCCGCCCGGACGGCGTCGAGGTCGCTTGCCAGGAGGTCGAACGTCAAATCGACAGCGTCACCGGTGATTGGCCTGTTCCACGCATGTCGACGTAGACGAACTGAAAGTGATCGGTGAGCGGCGATGGCGTGAGCCGCTCGTAGACGGACGTGCCGAGGATGCACGGCACCATGCAGGGCACTCCACTGCCGCTGGTGGTGTAGAACAGATCTGCGCCGTCAACGGACACGACCATCGAGTACCTCCCTGCGACCGTTCACGGTCGAATCGTAGCGGCGATTGCAAGCCGAAATACAGTCTGGTAATATCCGGGTCGTTCAACGCAAAGGGCGGCCCCTTCCGGGCCGCCCTTTTGCGTTGTGTTCCTGGACAGTGCTGAAGGCGGAGCCGTGCGCTTCAGTTTCTGATACAGCTGAATGCTGCGCGGACATCTCATCAGGTGCGGAGGTCCTCATGCGGCGGTGGTTCGATTTCCGCGACGCGCGCACGGCGCCGTCCTTGTTGTTGATGCTCATGGCCATCTGCGGAACTGCCGCGGGCCAGGAGTTTGACGGACGCGAGAAACTCCGCGCCCATTCCGCCGAGTTCCGCCGTGAGGTGATCAAGGTCACCGACGGCGTGTGGGTGGCCGTTGGCTTCTCCAATGCCAACTCGATCTTGATCGAAGGCCAGGGCGGGTCGATCGTGGTCGACACCACCAGCGACACCGCCGACGCCAGGGACGTGAAGGCCGAGTTCGCGAAGCTCTCAACGGCGCCAGTCCGCGCCATCATCTACACCCATTCGCATCCTGATCACACCGGCGGCGCCGGCGTGTTTGCCGGAAACGACCAACCAGAGATCCTCGCGCACCAGCTGTTCGTGGAGCGTGTGCCCGACGTGGGCCGCAACGGGCGCGACGGCGGTGACCAATTCGGTTCCGCGCTGCCGGACGCGGTGTTCATCAACGCCGGCACCGGCATGCGGTTCAGGCAACGCGCGTCTCCGATCGCTGACCTTCCTCCGACCCGAACCTTCAGCGGAGACCGGCTCGAGTTGACGATTGCGGGTGTGCGCCTGCAGCTTCTGCACACGCCAGGAGAGGCGCGCGAAAACGTTGCGGTCTGGCTGCCGGATCGGCGTGTCCTGCTGCCGGGAGACAACTTTTACAAGTCGTTCCCGACCCTGTATGCGATTCGCGGGGCCCGCCTTCGCCCGATCGATCAATGGATTGCCAGCCTCGGCCTGCTGATCGATCTCGGGGCCGACTACATGGTGCCGGGGCACACCCGTCCTGTGCTCGGGAACGGGAACGTGCGCGCAGCGCTGACCACCTACCGCGACGGCATCAAGTCGGTGTTCGATCAGACGCTGGACGGGATGCGGAAAGGCGAACGACCCGATGAACTGGTGGAGCACGTCACGCTGCCGCCTGCGTTGGCCGACAGCCCGTACCTGCAGGAGTTCTACGGCACGGTGGCGTGGTCGGTGCGCGCCATCTACGCCGATTACGCAGGGTGGTTCGACGGCAATCCGACGAAGCTCTTTCCTTTGTCAGAACGCGAACGGTCGGCCCGGGTCATCGAACTGGCCGGTGGCCGCGAACAGGTTCTGTTACGGGCGCGCCGCGCCCTCGACAACAAGGAGTTCCAGTGGGCGGCCGAACTGACCGACTACGTGTTGGCGATTGAAGGCGGACACGTCGAGGCGCGGCGGCTGAAGGCGGCGGCGCTCGGTGAACTCGGCGAGCGGCAGACCAGCGCGATCGCGCGGAACTACTACCTGTCCGCCGCCCAGTACCTGCTGCGTGACCTGCCGCCGCGCTGATGGTCCAACGCCTCATACACCACAACCCGTCCGTGCTGATCAGATTTTTTTTCTAGCGGAATTTGCTAAGGCCGACCTAGATCGCGCAAACTAAAGAGCTTGGATCTAGCAAGACGAAGGGTCCTGCAGGCGTTGCTCCCGCTGTTGGCGGTGGTGATGCTCGCGGGATGCCGCTACCAGACCGTCTGGTCTGGAGCGGAGTACGACCACTCAGGCCAGAACATCAGGCTGGCCGCCGACGAGCCGCTTTGCGGCTGCCTCGTGCTCAAGAACGTCGCCGACCGCGACCTCATGTTGCGCTCGATGCTGCATGGCAACGAGCTCGGCAGCCAGGTGCTGCCTCGGTCCACCACGCTCACCGTGCGCTTTGACTGGGCCGGGCCCAACGGCCAGGACATCTATCGCCTGGAGGGTTTCGATTCACAGGGGCAGCGCGTGAATCTCCATGAGCTCACCACCATCGAGGACAACGGCTGGCCCTGGCGCGTGTGTACCTCCGAGTCGATGTGCCCCCTGGGCACCCTCGCGATGAACCTGGGAGAGAACGGCCGCTGATGATTCCGGGTTCTACCGCTGCGCTTTTCCGGCTGCTCCGTGAGGGTTCTTCGAAGTTCACGCTCGAATTTTTCGTAGTGCTCGCCGTATCGGGCGTCGCCAACGGCGCGCTGCTTGCCGTCATCAACTCCGCTGCCGATCAGGCCGCCAACCAGGCGGTCAGCGGCCGCTACCTGGCGATCTTCATCATCGTCCTGGTCGCGTATGTCGTCGCCCAGCGGCACATCCTCACCACCTCGGTGTACGAGGTCGAGCGGATTCTGCATGGCATCCGCGAACGCCTCGCGCGATCGATCCGCCGCGCCAGCCTGCTCGGCCTCGAAAGCATCGGGCGCGCCGAGATCTACGCCAGCCTGCACCGCGAAACCGTCACGATCTCACAGGCGACCTCGACGGTCGTCATGGCCGGGCAGTCCGCGGTGATGGTGATGTTCAGCCTCGCCTACCTCGCGTGGCTGTCGCGGGCCGCGTTCCTGTTGACGGTGGGGGTCACGGGCATCGCGATCGTCCTGCATTCGCGCCGCGTCGGCACGCTGAACCAGCTCCTGCGCGAGTCGCACATCATCGAGAACCGCTTCTTCAGCACGCTGACGCACATCCTCGACGGGTTCAAGGAAGTCACCCTCAACGAGCCGCGCGGCAAGTCACTCGGCGGCCACGTGTCGCGGATTTCATCGGACCTGCGCGACGTGAAGGTCAACGCCGGGATCGGGTTCGGTTCGCACCTGATTTTCGGGCAGGCCTCGATCTACGTGCTCCTCGGCTGCATCGTGTTCCTGATGCCGAAGTTTGGCGAAGCCTACGCCGACATTGTCATCAAGGCGACCTCCACGGTGTTGTTCATCGTCGGTCCGCTGTCGGCGGTGATTGTCAGCGTGCCGATCGTCGCCGCCGCGGGCGTGGCCGCGGAGAACATCCGCGCGCTCGAGGGCCGGCTCGAGGCGATTGCGAGCGCGCCGACGAACGGTGCGCCGCCACCGGTGCCCACACTCGACGGCCCGATCCACCTCGATGGCGTGCAGTTCGAATACCCGGAGGCAGAAGGCGTGACGCCCTTCGCCGTTGGCCCGATCAACCTGACCATCACGCCCGGCGAGATCCTGTTCATCGTCGGCGGCAACGGCAGCGGCAAGTCCACGTTGCTGCGGCTTCTGACCGGCCTCTACCACCCGAGCCGGGGCCTCGTCCGCGTGCACGGCACGCCCGTCACGTCAGACGGTGTGGCGGGGTACCGCGCTCTGATCAGCGCGGTGTTCAGCGACTACCACCTGTTCGATCGGCTCTACGGACTGGAAGACGTCCCGGCCGATCGCGTGACCGGCCTGCTGCGCGAGATGGACCTCGACAAGAAGGTCGACTTCGTCGACGGCCACTTCACGACGCTGGAATTGTCGAATGGGCAGAAGAAGCGCCTCGCGCTGATCGTGGCGCTCGTCGAGGATCGGCCCGTGCTCGTGTTCGACGAGTGGGCGGCCGACCAGGATCCGGCGTTCCGGCGCCACTTCTACGAAGACATCCTGCCTGCCCTCAAGCGCGAGGGCCGCACAGTGATAGCCGCGACGCATGACGACCGCTACTTCGGTGTCGCGGACCGCGTGCTCAAGCTGGAGTACGGCCAGATTATCAAGGAGACCACCGCATGAGCGTGTTGCAGCGTTTCGGAAACTGGGGACGGCGACACGAGATCAAGGTCACGTTGTCCATCCTGATGGCGCTGTTCGCGCTGGCGTTCTTCTGGCCGCAGATGGTCATCTCGGTCAAGCCGGGTGAGCGCGGCGTGCTCTGGTCGCGCTTCAGCGGCACGCACATCGATCGCGTCTACCCCGAAGGCACGCACCTCATCCTCCCGTGGGACGAGATGGCGATCTACCCGATCCGGTACGAGACGGCGGAACGCACCATCGTCGCGCTCTCGAAGGACGGCCTGCCGATCGCGGTGGACGTCACGATGCGCTACAAGCCCGCTGAGAAGCTGCTCGCGCGGCTGCACCAGTCGGTGGGCCCCCGCTACGTCGACACCGTCGTCGCGCCCGAGGTGGCCTCCGCGCTGCGCGGCGTGATCGGCGACTTCCGTCCGGAGGAGCTCTACGCGCAGTCGTTCGAGGCCATCCAGGCGCGTATCGTCGCCGAGGCCAGGCACCAGACCGGCACGCGTTACGTGCTCCTCGACGATGTGCTGATTAGCAAGGTGACGCTGCCGGAGGTGGTGACTACGGCGATTCAAAGCAAGCTGTCGCAGGAACAGGCCGCGCTCGAAATGCAGTTCCGCATCCAGCGGGAAACCGAGGAAGCAAAGCGCAAGGCGATCGAAGGCGAGGGCATCCGGACGTTCCAGCGGCTGATCGCCGAGACGATCTCGGACCGGACCCTGCAGTTCAAGGGGATCGAGGCCACCCTCGAACTGGCGAAATCACACAATTCGAAGGTCGTAGTGGTCGGGTCGGGCGGCGGCAGCCTGTTGCCGCTCATCCTGAATCCCGATGGCACCAGCGCGCCCGGTAAGACGCCGTGAGCGCAGCGATTTTTTTTCGGCGGAGGAATGTTGGAATGACTGTTCGTGTCGTGGCGAGTGCGCTCGCCCTTTTGCTTGTTATGGCGTTCGAGG
>JALDXK010000403.1:0-5939 GCA_032155105.1 Acidobacteriota bacterium | reverse complement strand
GAACTCTACACCGTGACTGAAGATGGTTTGTCAATTGAGCTGCCCGTAGCCGTTCTGCGGTACGACCTTGATGGAACTGTTGGATGACACAGGAGTCCAGTTCGACGGCACCGACGCCTCGAAGATCTTGCCGCCGGCAATGTCCTTGTATTGCGTGGCGGGTGCGGGCACGGGTTGGCCGGGACTACCGACGGACGCGGGCGCATCGCCCGATTTGGCGCGGCCGGTATCGCTCATCGACTTCGGCGCCGGTAGCGACGCGAATGCCGCCTTGATCGGCGCGAACTCCTGCTGATCGGCCGGCGCCGCGATCGTCAACATCTCGGCTTCCTTGGTGATGTACACCGTGCGGTTGCCCGGGTTCGGGTGGCTGCTCATCCACTGCGGACCGCCACTGCCGCCGCTCGACTTGCTTTCCTTCTCGATGGTCTCGAACATCCGCGCCAGCGCCCGCGGATCGTAGCCGGCGCGCGCCATGATCTGCGCGCCGAGCAGGTCGGCCTGCTTCTCGAAGTCGCGGCTGTAGCGCAACATCAGCGTGCCGAGCCCGAACTGACTGCCTTGCGCAATCGCCGCGCCCGCCGCCCCGCCGACCACCGCGCCGCCGACGACGCCGGCGATCTGACCGAGCTGCAGCCACGGGTTCTGCGCCTTCGACACGTTTGCGGTGCCGTGCCGCAACAGCACGTGCGCCAGCTCGTGCGCCATCACGCCGACCACTTCCGCCTCGGCCGCCGCCGCGTCGAACATGCCGCGGTTGACGAACATCGGGCCGCCCGGCAGCGCGAAGGCGTTGATCTCCTTGAAGTTGACTGGCGTGAACGAGTACTCGTAGACCGGTTGCTTGAGTTCCTGCGGAGCAGCGGCGACGAGCCGGTCGCCGCGCGCGCTCAGGTACTTGACGATGCGCGCATCGGAGATCAGGGGATACTGCGCCCGCACTTCCGCCGCGGCCTCTTTCCCGAGCTTGACGTCCTGCTCCGGCGTGTAGCGGTTCTTGGGCAGCTTCACCACGGTCTGCGCGGAGAGGACCGCGACAGACAGGCTCAGCATGAGAAGGATCGTGGTGCGTGTGGTCGTGATCGACGCCATGACAGCCCTCACTCGGGCTGATTCTACGGCGGTTCACCGCCAAATGCCCAGAGGGCCGCGCGACTAGCGCGTGTCGATCAATCGAATCGAGCCGCCGATTTTCTCGAAGGTCGTCTCGTACGCCAGCGCCTCTTTCTCGGGAATGACGGTCATGAAGTAGAAGAGCGTGCCGTCGGCGAGCAACGCCGTGTACAGCCCGATGCGTTGGTTGCCGCCGAGCGGCGACGGCCTCACCAGCTGCGTGTTCAGCGCCGCCCGCTGCGAAATGCGAATCGGCTTATGCGATCCGTCGCGGCGCAGTTCCGGGTTGCTCTGCAGCAGCGACTTCAGGTGCTCGGTGGTGGCGGCGCCCAGGTCTTTCGCGCTCACCTTGGCGGTGCCGAACTCCACGCCGTGGCTGAACACCGTTTGCCCATTGAACTGGCCATAACCGTTTTGCGGGGCCACCTTGAGCGAGTTGTCCGAGGACAGGGGCATCCAGTTGGTTGGCACGGTCGCCTCGAAAATCCTGCTGAGCGTGACGCCCTTGTACTGCGGGGCCGGCGGCGGCACCGGTTGCCCGGGCGTGCTGGCCGGCGTCTGTGCGGAAACGGTCGTGATCGACGCGCTCAATACGAAGAGCGCGGTCATGCGTATGATGCCTGTGAACAACGCCATATGAATATCGACCTCAGCCTCAGGGGCAGGCGTGATTCTATGGCAGGTCGCCCGGATGTGCGACCGATCTTCCAGGCGTGAACGTTCGCATCGTGCCGGAATTCCATGCGGTTCCGGGCAAACGTGTGAACGTGTGTGGCCACCAACCCGCCGCTTCAGGGTTCGTACATGAAGCGACTGATGGCCGTCCTGAGATTGGGCGGACGTTTTGTGCGCGCGAGCTTCATGGCGTAGGCGGACTTGGCGACACTGACGGCGATCGCCAGCGAGATTCGGCGGACGCTGCCGAGCGGCGGGTAGAGCGACCCACGTTCGAGGTCATCGTCGGAGACCAGGTCGGCGAGCGTGTTCGCCGCTGCCAGGAAGAACTCATCGGGAATATTACGCGCGCGACACACCACGGCGCCGAGCCCGATACCAGGAAAGACGTAGGCGTTGTTGCCCTGGCCAGGCCGGAACTCTTTCCCGTTGTATGTCACCGTTCCGAATGGACTGCCGCTGGCGAACACGGCCTGGCCGCGGCTCCATTCGTAGGCCTGCGCCGCCGTGCACTCCGCTTTCGACGTGGGATTCGACAGGGCGAAGAGTACCGGGCGCGGGTTGATCGCGCTGATGCGCTCGATCACCTCCCGCGTGAACGTCCCCGGTGCGCCGGTGGCGCCGATCAGCACGTGCGGCTTGATCGCGTCGATGGCCTCGATGAACCCGAGCGACGCATGGTCGTGCGCGTACGGCTGGTTGTGCGGCATCAGGTCTTCACGCCCCTTGACCACCAGGCCTTTGACGTCGACGAACCACAGGCGCTTGCGTGCCTCCGCCGTGGTCAGGCCCTCGTTCATCAAGGCCGTCGTCATCAGGTCGGCAATGCCGGTCGCCGCCGAGCCCGCGCCCAGGAACATAATGCGCAGGTCGCCAAAGGCCCGTCCGGTGATGCGCGTCGACGCATACACACCGGCGAGCGCGACCGCCGCCGTGCCCTGGATGTCGTCGTTGAAGCAGAGCACGCGATCCCGATAGATGTTGAGAAGGGCGTACGCATCGGGCGTCAGGAAGTCCTCGAACTGAATCAACGCGCGGGGATACCTCTTCTGCACCGCGCGCACGAACTCGTCGACGAGCTCGAGATACTTTGCACCCGACATGCGGCGGCGCGGATACCCGATATAGAGCGGATCCTCGAGGAGCGTGGTGGCGTTGGTGCCGACGTCGAGCATCACCGGCAGGCAATGCCGCGGCGGAATGCCTGCGCATGCGGTATAGAGCGCCAGCTTGCCGATCGGAATGCCCATCCCGTTGGCGCCGAGGTCGCCGAGCCCGAGGATGCGCTGTCCGTCGGTGACGACAATGACGCGGATGTCCTGATGCGGCCAGTTGCCCAGGATGCGCGCGATGCGCCCGCGATCGTCCGGGGTGATGTAGAACCCCTTCGGCTCGCGCGCGATATGCGAGAACTGGCGGCAGGCCTCACCGACCGTGGGGGTGTAGATCCACGGCATCACCTCTTCGAGGTTGTCGATCACCGCCCGGTAGAACAGCCGCTCGTTGCGTTCCTGCAACGACGACAGCGCCATGTAGCGATCGATGTCGCGCGGCAACTCGCGGAGGAAGGCCATCACCCGCGCGACGAGCTGGGCCTGCGTGGCCACCGCGTGCGGCAGCAGGCCCTGGATGCCCAGGCGCAGCCGTTCCTGCCGGGTGAAGGCAATCGACTTGTAGCGCGATTTGTCGCGGAGGATACCGAGCGACTTGCTGGCGGACATGGCCGTGAGCCTACTATGGGCGCCGGGCCGCCGATATTGTCCGAAAGGGCGATGGTGCTTCGGAGCGCTGCCGCGCAGGATCGTCGCACGGAGGACATGCCATGGACGTGAACGCCCTGGTTCAGAATGCGGGTGTCGTGATGATGGCGCTGGCCTGGAAGGTCGCCGGCGCCGTAGCCCTCTGGCTCATCGGCCGCTGGCTGATCAGCCTCGTACTGAACCTGCTGGGCCGCGCGCTGGCCCGGCAGCAGTTCGACATCACGCTGGCGCGCTACCTGCAAACCGGCCTCAAGATCCTGCTCAACATCGTCCTGATCGTCGGCATCATGGGCTACTTCGGTGTCGAGACGACGACGTTTGCCGCGCTGCTGGCCGCGGGCGGCATTGCGATCGGCGTGGCCTGGGGCGGCCTGCTGGCCAATTTCGCCGCCGGCGCGTTTCTCGTCCTGCTGCGCCCGTTCAAGGTCGGCGATGTGGTCAGCGCGGGCGGCGTCACCGGCGTGGTCGACGAAATCGGCCTGTTCGGCACGGTGATCAACACCGCCGACAACGTGCGGACCATCGTCGGCAACAACAAGATCTTCTCCGACAACATCCAGAACTTCTCGGCCAACGCGTTCCGACGCGTCGACTTGACGGCGACGATCGGCAACGCGGTTGATCATCGCCACGCCATCAGCCTGATCAAGCAGAAGCTACCGACCATTCCGAATGTGCTGACGTCGCCGGCGCCGGTTGTGGACGTGCTGCAATTCACGCCGGCCGGTCCGCTGCTGTGCGTGCGTCCGTACTGCGCCAACGACCACTACTGGCAGGTGTACTTCGATACGAACCGGTTGATTCGCGAGGCGTTTGGCGAAGCCGGCTTCCCGGTGCCGGTCCAGGCGTACGCGGTGAGCGGGGCGATTGCTGGTCCTCCGCCCGACATGCCGGGACGCTGATCGCGTGCATCCCGGCTCATAATCGCTGTGTGTATTACGAAACCGACACGAACGATCACGGCCTGCGCTACAACCCGTTGAAGGCCTGCGTGGCGCCACGGCCGATCGGGTGGATGACCACGCTGAGTGCCGCCGGCGTGGTGAACCTGGCGCCGTTCAGTTTCTTCAACCTTCTGAGCTATGACCCACCTCATGTCATGTTCTCCGCGGGCGTGCACGAGGAAGACGGCGGCAGGAAAGACACCGTCGTCAACGTCGAGGCCACCGGTGAGTTCGTCTACAACATGGCGACGTGGGCGCAGAAGGACCAGATGAACATGACCGCGTCGATCGTCGAACGCGGCGTCGACGAGTTGTCGGCGGCGGGCCTGGAGCCGCTGCCGTCGCGGCTGGTGCGGCCGCCGCGCGTCAAGGGATCGCCCGTGCACTTCGAATGCCGGCTGCACCAGGTGATCTCGCTGCCCGGGCGGAAGCCATCCTCAGAGCATCACCTCGTGATCGGCCGTGTCGTGGCGGTGCATATCGACGATGCGGCGATTGCGGCGAACGGCCAGATCGACCTGCTCAAGCTACGGCCGATCGCGCGGCTCGGGTACAAGGACTATGCCAGCGTCGAGGCGATGTTCCAGATGGAGAAGCGAATGCCCGAGGATCGCGCTTGAGTTGATGCGCGAATCGGTAATCGGCCGTGCCTCACTACCGGCGATTCTGTTGCGCGAACGCCTGCGCGATCTTCGCCCCGATGGCAAAGGTGTCCGTATACGACGTATTCGACGTCAGGGCGATCACCATCCCGTCGGGGAACATCATGAGAGACGAGACGTTGCCGCCCAATGCAGCGCCATCGTGCCCGATCACGCGCGTTGGTGTGGCCGACAGATCGACGGTCTCGAGATCGAAGCCGAGACCGTAATCCGTCTCCTGGCCCGAGCTGAGTCGCTGTGTCGTCTGAAGTATTCGGATCGTTTCGGGTTTCAGAAGCTTGCCGGCGTTCATCGCCAACCCGAACCGCACCAGGTCGGACGGCGTGGAGACGAACACGCTGGCACCCGCGTAGCAGGAATAGTCGACCTCGCGCATCAGGTCTGGACCGTAACGCGGATCCGCCGCGAACCTCGGGAAATACGGTGTCGCCGTATCCGTGCTCGGTTCCATGGTGAACTCGGCCCCGGTATCGTCCATGCCCAGCGGCGCGAACACCTTCCGCTGCATGAACGTCAGGAATGGTTCCTTCGCCGCGGCTTCAATCGCCGCGCTCATCACGATCCAGCCGTAACTCGAAAACCGGAACTCGGTGTCCGGCTCGAACCGCAGGTCACTTCCCGCAAATGCCGGCAGCGCCTCGACTGGCCGTTCGCATCGCTGCGAGAATAGCGGCCCTTCGTCACCGCCGTCGTTCCTGAGGCCGGCCACATGGCCCATCAGCTGGCGCACCGTCACGGGCCACGCTTTCTTCGGGAACTCAGGCACGAGCGCCTGAATTTCGTCG
>JALDXK010000402.1:0-5946 GCA_032155105.1 Acidobacteriota bacterium | reverse complement strand
ACCTGGACCATGTCGAGGCGCCAGGCGATCCTCGAGTTAGTGACCCACGGCCCAGCCGCCCTCGCGGCGGCGGGGAGATACGGTGTTGACGCGATCGGAGTGGGGAACGCCGGCGGCAGCACGCATGAGGGCGACGAAGATCCGGCGATGCGCACGTGGATCACCGATGCCCGACGAGTCGGGCCCGCGCCACGGTTCCGGGTGCGCATCAAGGTACCGCAGTAACGGGCGGGGCCACCCGCACGGGTCGCGCAGAAGCGCGATCGGGTCAGGGGTACAGTGGGGCCGTGTTTCTCACGAATCGGCTCCTGCGAGTGGCTGCGGTGACGCTGCTCACCATCGCCTGCACGAAGCACGCCCCCATCGCGACGCGCCCGGTGTCGTCGATGCATCACGTGATTCCGCGACCGGTGTCGGTGCAGCCTGCGACCGGCGTCTTCACGTTTACCGAATCCACGAAGATCGTCGTTCCTGACGGCCACGTCGACGCGGCGCGCATAGGACGCTACCTGGCCGCGCTCCTCGTGACCGGGCCGCGCTCGACGCCCGGCAGTGCGGACCCGAGTAGCGGCGAGGTGCACCTGCGGCTCGGCGCGCGTGCGGAGGCCGGTGATGAGGGCTACGAACTCGCGATTGCGCCGGAGCGAGTCACGATCACCGCCGCCACGCCGGCTGGATGGTTCTACGGCGTGCAGACCCTCCGGCAATTGCTGCCCGCCTCCGTCGAGTACGACGCCAACGTTCCACGCTCGCGGCTCACCGCGCCGGCCGGGCGCATCGTCGATCGCCCGCGATTTGCCTGGCGCGGCGCGATGCTCGACGTGGCCCGGCATTTCTTCCCGGTCCAGGACGTCAAGCGCTATATCGATCTCCTGGCGCTCTACAAGATCAACCGGCTGCACCTGCATCTCTCCGACGACCAGGGCTGGCGGATCGAGATTCGGTCGTGGCCGAACCTGGCTAGCCATGGCGGCAACACCGCGGTGGGCGGCGGGCCCGGCGGCTTCTACACGCAGCAGGACTACGCCGAGATCGTGAAGTACGCCGGCGATCGTTTCATCACGATCATCCCCGAGATCGACATGCCGGGTCACACCAACGCCGCGTTGTCGTCC
Source organism: Acidobacteriota bacterium (assembly GCA_032155105.1). Classification (GTDB taxonomy): domain Bacteria; phylum Acidobacteriota; class Vicinamibacteria; order Vicinamibacterales; family UBA2999; genus 12-FULL-67-14b. The sequence continues at coordinate 4,831 of JALDXK010000402.1, read as the reverse complement.
TACGCGGAATTGAATTGCGACGGCATGGCGCCGCCTCCCTACACCGGCATTCGCGTCGGTTTCAGCACGCTCTGCGTGGATAAAGAGGTCACCTATCGATTTATCGACGATGTGGTGCGGGAGATCGCCGGGTTGTCGGGCCCGTACTTTCACATCGGCGGCGACGAAGTGCAGAAGCTGACGCCGGCGCAGTACGTGACCTTCATCGAGCGCGTGCAGGGCATCGTGCAGAAGCACGGCAAGGAGATGATTGGGTGGGACGAGGTTGCGGCCGCGTCACTGGCGCCGACATCGATCGTCCAGCACTGGCGGCCAAAGGCCACTGCTGGTCTCGCCGCGGCGCGGCGCCTGATTCTTTCGCCCGCCGACAAGGCCTATCTCGACATGAAGTACCACGAGGAGATCACCCTGGGGTTGAACTGGGCGGGCTACGTGGATGTCCGCACCGCGTCCGAGTGGGATCCCGAGCGCGTGGTCCCCGGGGCGGCGCGCGGCGCGGTGATCGGGGTGGAAGCGCCGCTCTGGTCGGAAACCCTCGTGCACATGCGCGACGTGGAATTCATGGCCTTCCCCCGTGTGGTGGCCATCGCCGAGATCGGCTGGTCGCCAACCGCGCCGGCGTGGGAGGATTTCGCCACGCGCCTTGGCGCCCAGGCGCCACGATGGGTCGCGTTGGGGATCAACTTTTATCGGGCCGGGGAGATTCCGTGGGCTCGATGAGCGTAGCGCTGAGATTCAAGCGGAACGTCCTCTCAGTCGTGGCGTTGGGGCGTGAGCGAGCAACAGTAAAAACGGATCGGTCTTTGCTTCAGTATCGTCATGGCGAGTGCGCGACCGCTCGGAAGCTACGCTGAAAGAAAGATCGCCCGCCGGTTGACGCGATCCATTCCCTACATTGGCGCCATCATCGCCTTGATGACGCTTGGAAGTGCCATTCGTCGGAAAGGCCTGGTGCGCGGCGCCATCCACAGCGGCCTTGACGCGATTCCTTACGTTGGCGGCGCCAAGAACCTCGCTGAGCTGGCGCGAGGCCGCGACTTCCTGCCTGATCGAGTTCGATCGCGTTAGCAGCACACGACACAAACGACGGACCCGCGCGGACGAGTTGGACCGTGTGTGGCAACCTATGTTCGAGGTGACCGCATGACGATGACTGAATGGTTTCTGGCGGAACTCGAGAGCGAGGCGGCGAAGTCGCGGCGGGTGCTCGAACAGGTGCCCACCGGGAAGCGCGATTGGAAGCCGCACGACAGGTCGATGCAGTTCGGCTACTTGTCGGAGCTGGTCGCAAACATTCCATCGTGGGTCGGCATGGCCATCACGCAGAACGAGCTGGATATCGCGCCGAAGGACGGATCCACATATAAGCCCGAGCCACTGAACACGAGCGCGGAGCTCATTGCGGCGCTCGACAAAGCGGTGGCCCAGGCGCGCGAGGCCCTCAAGACAACCACCGACGCGCACCTCGCGACGCCGTGGCGCCTCCTTGCGGGTGGCCAAGTCGCGTTCGAGCAACCTCGTCACCAGGTGATTCGCGATACGTTCCTGCACTCGGCGCATCACCGCGGACAGATGACGGTGTACCTCCGCCTGCTTGGGTCGAAGGTGCCGTCGGTGTATGGGCCTACCGCCGACGATCGGAGCTTCGGATGAAGTGACCCGCCGGCAGGTCCGGCGGGCCCTTCGCTTCGCGCTCGAACACGTACTTCTGTTGCGCGGTCTCGAACAGGAGTGTCGGCTTCGCTCCGCTAAGCTGCGGCCAGAACGCGAAGCCCGCAAAGGGCGGTCCCGTGAGGAGCAGCCTCCGCACGCCCGATTGATCCCTGTGTTCGCCGACGGTGGACTTCCATTCGCCGACGTCGAGGGTGATGCCGGTGCCCTCGCGACGAAGCTGAATCGTGCCCAGGCGCGGATTGGTCCACCGGCCCAGGACCGGTTCGACCAGGGCGGCGTCGGGGGTCATCGTGATCTCCGTCAGCTGTTTCTTGATGGCTTCCGCCTGCTGCTTGATGCCGAACGCAAGGCCCTGCTCGGCCTCCTCGTTGGCGTCGAACAACAGCTCGACGAGCCGGCGGCGGACCGCGCTCATGTAGCCGTTGGCCGCCTGGGCATTCGTCAGCATCACGAATCCGATGCCGTGCTCGGGAAAGAACGTGGCGTCGGCGCTGAAGCCGAACGTGTTCCCCCCGTGGCCGATCGCGGTGAGCCCGCGCGACTCGTCGATGAACAGCGCGAGGCCGTAGGCTTGCCTGGCGCTGATCTTCACGCGCGGCTTGCGTCTCTCGAGAAGGTTCGCCTCGCTGATCACCTGCGTGCCATCGCGCTTGCCGTTGCTCAGCTCGACGAGCAGCCAGCGCGAGATGTCGCCCACGGTTGACCAGGCGCCGCCCGCGGGCATCACCGAATCGACCCCGCGCTCGTACTCGGTGGGGATCGGCTGCGTCTCGAAGGTCAGCGTGCGGCCGTGCGGCCGGGCGTGCTCGCGCTTCCGCGCGACATCGAGGTCGAGCACCGTCGACGTCATGCCGAGCGGACCGAGCACTTCCGAGGTCATCGCGTCGGCATACGCGCGCCGGAGATCCTTCGCACCGGTTGCCGTCATCGCGGCGACGTACCCGCCCGAGGCCACCATGAGATTGCTGTACTGGAAGGTCTCTCCGAAGCCGGTCGTCGGCTTCATCGCGCGCACCAGTTCGATGCGCGACGCCGGCGTCGATCCGGTCGACTCGAAGATGAACTCCATGTCCCATCGGGGCAGTCCCGTGCAGGCGCACACCGTATGGGCCATCGTCACGCGGGAAGTCGCGTCGGGATCGCCCAGCGCAAACGCCGGCATCAGCTTCGTGATCGGCGTCTCCCACGCGAACTTCCGGCTGTCGACCAGTCGCGCCATCATCAGCGACGTCAGCGGCTTGGTCATCGAGCCGATCATGAACAACGTCGACGGGGTGACCGGCTCGTTGGTCCCGAGCTCGCGCACGCCGAGGCCCTTCTCGAGCACGATCTTGCCGTCCTGAACGACCGCCAGCGCGACGCCGGGCACGTTGGTCTGCTTGCGCGCCGCCTCGGCAAACGCGAGAAGCTTCTCGAGTCGGGCGGGATCGAGCGTGTGCGCACGGCGGCCCGCGAGATTCTCTTCAGTGCGCGAGGCGACCTCGAGGCTGCCGACGGCGATATTGAGCTGCGCCCCGCGCCGCTCGGCTGCGGCTACGGCGCCATCGATCAACGTGACGTAGTAGGTCTGGCCCTTCCGCCGAGCCGAACCGATGACGACGCGCCGTTCCTCGGCGCCAGTCTCGTACGCGATCTGCGCGATCTCGTCCCATCCAGATGTGGCCGGGGGCTTGGCGGTGGCGCGCACCGTGCGCGCGAAATCCGTCTTCCAGCGCTTCCACGCCTGCGCAATGGCGTCCTCGACGGTCGGGGCGGCGATCTCGACGAAGGCCGCCGACAGCTCGCGCTCCGGCTCCTGGATCACGATCATCGTGTCCGTCCGGGCGACGTGCCAGCCCTTGCTCACCGTGAAGGTCGCCCCTGACGCGGTCGTCAGCTTGGTGTCTTCGGACAGTTCCTTGAACGCGAGCGGCGGTTGTTGTGCGGACCCAGCCGCAGGCGGTGACTGCAGCATGGCGAGGGCGGCAGCCGTCAGCCAGAGCGTCGACATCAGTGTTCGCATGACGCGCATGGTATTACAACGAGGTTCTCCAAGGCCCTCAGGACAACATCGATGGGACGAATGGTGCCAGGCGCACCTGTTCGCTGTTGACAACGCGGTATCGGACTCCTAGTGTCAGGCACGCGCGACGAACAGCCGGGGCCACCCGGCATGGGAGGATGACATGCTCCGAAACGCAGTCGTGTTCTTGGCAGCGCTTGTCTTGGGAACGATTCCCCTCTTCGCTCAAACCACCACAGGAACCCTTCGCGGGACGGTGCGCGACACCTCCGGCGCGGTCCTGCCCGGCGCGACGGTCGAACTGGCCGGCGCTGCTGGAACGCAGACCGTCGTGGCCGACGCCAACGGACAATATCGCTTTCAGTCGCTGACGCCCGGCGCCTATACGCTCAAGGTCACGCTCAACGGATTCAAGTCCATCGTGATGGAAGGAGTGGCAGTCGAGGTTGGACGCACCTTCGACGTGGACCCGCAGCTCGAAGTGGGAGCTGTGGCGGAAACGGTCACCGTCAGCGGCGAAAGCCCGCTCATCGACACGTCGCAGTCGGCGGTCACCGTCAACTACAACCAGGAGCTGATTCAGTCGACGCCGGTCCTGCGCTTCTCGGTCTTCGACTACTTCCAGATGACACCCGGGATCGCCTCGACGCAAGTGCAGGACTCCACGACCTCTTCGGCGTTCGGGTCGAACACGAACGAAAACCAGTATCAAATCGACGGCACGAACATCACCTCGCCCACAGCGGGGCAGATGTGGCCCTATCCGAACACCGACATCGTCGCCGCGATGGAGTTGGTCGGTGTCGGCGCCCCGGCCGAATACGGCAACATGCAGGGCGCGGTGTTCAACATCGTCACCAAGAGCGGCGGCAACGCGATGAAAGGCTTGTTCAACTGGTTCAGCCAGTACGAAGCCACGACCGGCAACAATCAGCCCGATGAGGAATTCCCCTACCATCGCGAGAAGTTCCAGGACGCCACCGTGCAGCTCGGCGGGCCCGTCATCCGCGACAAGATGTGGTGGTTCGGGTCGTATCAGTACCGCCGCGACTATTTCTCCGAGCCCGGCACGGACCCGACGTTTCCAACGCAGGACTTGCAGGACCGCGTGTTCGGCAAGCTGACGTGGCAGGTCAACCAGAACAACAACCTGCT
>JALDXK010000401.1:0-5952 GCA_032155105.1 Acidobacteriota bacterium | reverse complement strand
GGTCGAAGCCGACGAAGAGCAGGTCAACCTCACGCGCTTCGACTTGTTCTTTCCGGAGAAACGGCCGTTCTTCCTCGAGAACGCGTCGACCTTCCAGTTCGGCAACCCGCAGCAGATCGATCTGTTCTTTTCCCGGCGCATCGGATTGTCGCCGACGGCCCTGCCGATCGACATCCGCGGCGGTGGCCGCCTGAGCGGCAAGGTCGGCGGCTGGAACGTTGGCGCGTTGAACATCCAGGCCGACGACATCGAGAACTTCGAAGGCGACTCCATTGGTCCGGCCAACAACTTCAGCGTGGTTCGCATGCAGCGCGAGGTGGGCCGTTCCAGCTACGGCGCCATCTTCGTCAACCGCCAGGGGTTTGGAGAGGCGTCGGTGGGCGAAGATTGGAACCGCTCGTATGGTTTCGACGCCAACGTGCAAGTGACCACGAACCAGCGCATCTCGGCGTTTCTCGCGCGCACCGACACGCCGGAGGATCGTCTGACCGGACCGAAGGGGAGCGATTACTCCGGCCGCGCGTTCTATAACTTCACCAATAACCTGTGGCAGGTGTCCGGCGGCTACTCGCAGGTCGGTACGAACTTCAATCCCGAGGTCGGGTTCCTGCCGCGGAGCGGCTATCGCCGCCCCGAGTTTCGCGCCTTCTTCTCGCCGCAGCCGAAGCGCTGGCCGTGGATCCGCCGCATTGCGCCGCACATGACGTACACGTCGTTCTACGACATCGAGACGGACGAACTGCAAACCGAGAACTGGCACATTCACCCCTTCGAGATTCAGCCGCGCCAGGGCGGACGCTTCGGCTATATCTTTGATTACGCGAAAGACAACCCGACGGCGCCGTTCACCGTGTTCAACCGCGACGGCAACCGCGTCACGATTCCGGCGGGGCAGTATGCGTGGGGGCAGAGCGTCCTCGAGTACCTGCACAATCCCAGCGCGCGCGTCACCGGAAACTTCCGCTATCGCTTCGGGCACTACTACGACGGCGACTTCAACGGCTTCGAGATCACGAGCGACTACCGCATCACGCCGCAGGCGACCGCGAGCGTGGGGTGGACGCGGCAGGACATCGATCTGCCGTACGGCAGCTTCGTGAACAACCTGATCCCGATCAAGGGCAACTATTCGTTCACGACGCTGATCAACCTGTCGGCGCTGTTGCAGTACAACGGCCAGACCGGGCTGTTCTCGTCGAACGTCCGCTTCGCCTGGCTCAACCGCAGCGGCACGGGCCTGTTTGTGGTTTACAACGATCGCCGCGACATGCTCAGCTCGACGGCGCTCGAAACGCTGGGACGCTCGTTCGTGGTGAAGTACACGCGGTTGATCGACTTCTAAACACCAGGGCGGCAGGACCGCTCAAGGAGGGCTGCGTCATGTGGTCACGTCGTCGATTCCTTCGCGGAGTGTCGAGTGGTGTGGTGGCTACTGGTGCGGCCCTGGCGTCGCGCCCGGTGGTGGGTCGCGCGCAGGTGATTGCGCCAACCCTGCACACGGCGGACCTCAAGCCCACGGGTCCGCTGGACGAGGCGTACTGGTGGAAGGTCCGCAGCCAGTTCAACATCCTCGACGGCATGACCTTCATGAACAACGGCACCGAAGGTCCCGTGCCGCGGTGCGTGACCGAGGCCAACGAGAAGATCTTCCGTGAGATCGCCGAGAACCCCTCCAACAACTATCGCCGCGAAGAAGTTGACGTGGTCCGCGGCATCGTCGCGAAGTTCGTCAACGCCGAGCCAGGCGAGATCGCACTGACGCGCAGCACCACCGAGGGCATGAACCTCTTCACCCACGGCCTCGACTGGAAGGCCGGCGATGAAGTGATCTACTGCCACCACGAACATGGCGGCGGCATCGGTCCGTACACCACGCTCACGAAGCGAATAGGCATCAAGCCGCTGGTCATCGAGATCCCGTCGCCGCCGTCGAGCGTCGATCAGATCGTCGGTCTCTACGAGAAGGCGATCACCCCGCGGACCAAGGCGATCATGGTGAGCCACATGACCTACGTCACTGGCCTCGTCACGCCAGTGAAGGAGTTGGCCGAACTGGCGCATCGCCGCGGACTGCTGATCTCGGTGGACGGCGCGCATCCGCTCGGCATGATGGATCTGGACCTCAAAGCGATGAACATCCACCACTATGCGGCGGCGGGCCAGAAGTGGCTGATGTGCGGCACCGGCACCGGCGTGTGTTACGTCCGCCGCGACGTGCAGGATCGCATCTGGCCGCTGATGGGACCGCCGGGAGAGCCGAAAGACGGCGCGAAGCGCTACGAAGCCTTCGGCCAGCGCGACGTGCCGTCGGTGCTTGGCATGACCGCGGCGGTCGAGATGCAGAATGCGATCGGCAAGAAGAACGTCGAGGAGCGGGTGCGGTTCCTGAGCGCGCGCCTGCGCGCCGGGTTGAAGCAGGTTCCTGGTGTCAAGATGTGGACCTCGGAGGATCCCCAGTTCTCTGCCGGGCTGACGCTGTTCAGCGTTCAGAACATTCCGATGGAGAACATCCAGAAAGCGATCCTGGCGCGCGACCGCATCTACATCCGCACCATGACCACGGGGAAGCTGAACGCCGTCCGCGCGGCCACGCACATCTACAACATGCCGGCGGAGGTCGATCATCTGATCGCCAGCGTGAAGCACGTGGCAGAGAACGCGAGCCGCTACATGACGACGACGTCGGCGCGGTAATGCGAACCGCACTCGTCGTCTCGGCTCTACTGCTGGCGTTCCTGCCGGGCGGGGCGGCGCAACAGCCGCCCGCGCTGGCATTTCATGACTTCGCGGCGATGCCGTCCTATCCCTTCGCCGGTATGCAGGCGCGGGGCGCCATGGGCCAGACCGCGTCCATGTTCATGGCGGACGTGCCCGCCGGCGCGAAGACCACCCCGCACCATCATCACCAGGAACAGTTCATGTTTGGTGTTGACGGCGCGATGAAGTTCGTCCTTGCCGGATCGCCGCAGACGCTGTCGCGGTTGACCGGTTCATTCGCGCCGCCCAACGTGCAACACGGCAACATCAACGACGGCGGTCCGGCGCGCTACATCGAGTTCCAACCTGTGTTGCGGCCCGATTGGTATCCGCCGCATGCGCGACGCCCGCGCGAGGGTACGCCCGAGCCGATGGCGATACCCGCAGGTCTCAAGGTCACGGAGGACTTTAGCGCGACGTCGGCGGGTTGGCGGTCCGAACCGAACGCGCGATCGAAGACGTTGCGCGGCGAGACGGCGGCCATCGTGGTGTGGGAGTTGCAGCCCGGCGCGCGACCCATCGATCTCGCGGCCATTGAGCCCGCCGAGCGTTTCGTCTACGTGCTGTCCGGCGCGCCCATCATCAACGGCGACGGCGCTGTGCGGCCGCTGACGCGGGAGATGGTTGTTGTGGTGCCGGCGTCTGCTACGAATGTGCGAATCAGCGTGGGCAAAGAGGGGCCGGCACTGTTCGCCGTGTTCGAAGCGTTGAAGCGCTGACCGGGATCGATGAATCGGATGCCTACTCAGGGAGGAAGACTGCCGATCGACGTCGAGTAGGCGACGCGCGCGTGGAAGATTTCGCGGGCCGAGGGCAGCATGTCGCATGCCTGGTGCCCGCTGTCGTGCATCAGATCATTCAGGCTATCGGTGTGACGGTAGCCCAACGCGTGCCCGAGTTCGTGCTTCACGATTAACAGTTTGACGGCTGGCCCACCAGGACACCGACACCCCGGCGTGGAGGGGTAGAGATCGATCCACGATCCTCCGACCTGTGCGATGCCACAATACCGGCCTTCGGGATCGTCGGTCCATCGCACGGTGATCCAGCCCGGCTCTCCGTCACGGGTGCCCGTGCCCATCTCCAGCCCCGACAGGCCGAAACCGCCGGTCAAGCTGGCGGCAGTGTTGATCATCGCGGCCGCCGTCAGGTCAAGCGTGGCGGCGTCGATGGGTTGACCGTTGGTGTGGACCGTCCGCAAGTAGATTCGTGGGGCTTCGGCTTGTCGTCGCAGCGGGAACATCTCGCTCCCGTGATCGAGGGCGCCGTGGACAAACTGGCGGTAGAAGTCGTGATCGAAGCGCGAATCACTCAACAGCGGATTCGGCGCGGGCGTGGTGAGCGTCAGGACCGGCGGCGTGGTCACCAGGCGCGTCAGGTTCATCGGTACGACTGTGGCGGTTGGCGCCGTGAGGCCCGAGCCGTTGCAGCCGGGCACGAACAGGAGCGCCATCGCCGACAGAAGCCCCAAGGCGAGCAGCTTCACGCGTGGGGGTGCTCGCTTATGCCTACGGGCGCGAGGCATGCCTTGCAGTGAATGTCGTCGCAGTCATCGACGAAATCGGTAAGCGAAAACACATTTTTCGCGCCGCGTCTGCACACGTACCTGGCGCCCATGAACAGCACCCTTTCGGAGTGTTGGATCGTCGGACCACCTTGCCCCTCACTGCGTTAGCAGCTGAGTAATTGCAAAGGGTTCGCCACCCGGGCAATTGCAAGCGTCATGTCGTGTGTGCCGGACAGAGGTGGCGCGGATCAGTGGTCCTACAACGGCCCAGTGATCTCAGACGGGCTGCGCGGGAGTGTGCAGTGCGTGCGGCGGAACGCCCTTCGCTGAGACCAAAGTCTTCCAGTGAGGCGACTGGGTCACGCGCAGATCGCGTCGCGACGCGCTCGTTCGCCACAATCAGACTGACTTGGTTTACCGAGCCGGAGCTCGTTCGGTGACAGAATCAGGTCCGCCTACGCCGCTTTGCGGCTCCGGCGCGGCATCCTTCGCCTGCATTCATGAGCGATGTGACAGGGCCTGCCAACCGTAGCTCGTTCTGCTGTAGTGGGGGCCCACCGTCGCGTCGCGTGCATTCAGAGCGACGCTATGGTGGGCATCCTTCGCCTGCATTCATGAGCGAAGGATGGTGGCCAGGGACGGAATCGAACCGCCGACACTGCGATTTTCAGTCAACGAACGTCGAAATTTCCTGAAATCTCCTGAACGTCGCTGCAACGCTAACCTGCTGACGCATTAGGAGTTAGACCCCTTCATGCGTTACCATCCAATTTCAGCAAATTTCGTCGCGGTGTTACCCCGGTGTTACCCCAGCGGGATCTGTGACTTTCGGATCGGAGCCTATGACTCGCAAATTCAACGCGCGGATGGTTGACGGATTGAAGCCCACGCCGGGCAAACGCGTGGAGTATTTCGACTAACTGGTGCCCGGGCTCGTCCTGCGCGTCACGCCGAACGGCGTCAAGAGTTGGTGCGTCTTGTATCGCCATCGATCGCGATTGCGTCGGCTGACGCTCGGTCGCGCCGACGTGATCTCGTTGGCAGACGCTCGGACGCGCGCGAGGGATCATCTCAGCGACGCGACGCACGGCAGCGATCCGGCGACTGAGAAACTCGACAGCCGCACCGCGAAGACGATCGGCGATCTCGCGCGGTTGTATCTCGAGCACTGGGCGAAGCCGAAAAAGCGAACGTGGAAGAACGATCGCAACCTGCTCGATCGGCGCGTCCTGCCCGTGTGGCGCCATCGGGCGATCGCCGACATCACGCGGAAGGACGTGATCGCCCTGGTGCGCGGCGTCGCGGATGCCGGCGCCCCGATCGTCGCCAACCGCGTCGTGTCGCTGATCTCAAAGATGTTCGCGTTCGCGCTCGATGAAGACCTGGTGACGGTCAGCCCCGCCGTGCGGATTCCCCGCCCTGGGCAAGAGCAGAGCCGCGATCGGGTACTGACGGACGATGAACTACGAACGCTGTGGAGCGAGTTCGAGAAGTTGGACCCGGCGATGGCGGCCTTCTATCAGTTGCGGCTCCTGACGGCCCAGCGTGGCGGGGAAGTGGGTTCGATGCGGTGGCAGGATGTCGACCTGGCGTCCGGGTGGTGGACGATCCCCGCGACGCGCAGCAAGAACAAGCTGCCGCACCGCGTGCCGTTGACGGCCAAAGCGATTACCCTGATCGAACAACGC